>NZ_CP034888.1:0-273379 GCF_005083345.1 Buchnera aphidicola (Aphis nasturtii)
TTCTTTTATTATCAATGATAAACATAACTTATCCACAGATTTTATATTTATTAATAATAATAATATTTATTCTTTTATTTTTTTTTTTTTTTTATTTTAAAACAATAAAAAAATAATCTTTAATATTAATGTTTTATTTTTAATGTTTACATGTGTTATCTTGATTAAAATATTAATACTGTATAAAATAATTTTTAACATTTTAAAGGATTTTTATATGTTGCAGTCAAGTTTAAAAGTTTTTGATGTAATTATTATTGGCGGAGGTCATGCTGGGACTGAAGCTGCATCAGCTTCGGCAAGATTAGGATGTAAAACATTATTATTAACTAAAAATATGAAAGATATTGGTGTTTTGTCTTGTAATCCAGCGATTGGTGGAATTGGAAAAAGTCATTTAGTAAAAGAAATTGATGCTTTAGGTGGTATAATGGCTAAAGCGATAGATCATTCAGGTATTCAGTTTAGGATTTTAAACAGTAGAAAGGGTCCTGCTGTACGATCTACTCGAGCGCAAGCTGATAGATTACTTTATGCTCAAAATGTAAAAAAATTATTGTATCAAGAAAATCATTTATTAATTTTAGAAGAAGAAATAAAAGATTTAATTGTAAAAAATTATAAGGTTATCGGTGTTTTAACGCAGAATGAAATCAGTTTTTATGCTAAATCAGTTGTTTTATCTACTGGTACTTTTTTAGGAGGACGAATACATATAGGTAAAGATAGTTATTTTTCAGGAAGAATAGGTGAAAAAGCTTCATTAGATTTAGCGCGTCGTTTAAGAGAATTACCTTTACGTGTTAATCGATTAAAAACAGGAACTCCGCCTAGAATTGATTTAAATACTATTAATTTTAATAATTTACTTGCGCAATATGGAGATACTCCTGTTCCAGTTTTTTCGTTTATAGGAAAAATTTCAAATCATCCTGCTCAAATACCATGCTATATTACACATACAAATGAAAAAACACATCAAATAATACGTGAAAATTTAGATAAAAGCCCAATATATCAAGGTTTAATAACAGGTATAGGACCGCGATATTGTCCTTCTATTGAAGATAAAATTATACGTTTTCCTAACAAGACAGCACATCAGATTTTTTTAGAACCAGAAGGTTTATCTAGTGCTAAGATATACCCTAATGGAATTTCAACTAGTTTGCCGTTAAAAATTCAAGAAAAAATCATTAAATCTATAAAAGGTTTAGAGCAAGCTAAAATTATTGAACCGGGATATGCAATAGAATATGATTTTTTTGATCCTAAAGATTTAGATTTAACTTTAGAAAACAAATGGATTAAAGGATTGTTTTTAGCAGGTCAAATTAATGGTACTACTGGATATGAGGAAGCTGCTTCTCAGGGTCTTTTAGCAGGTTTGAATGCTGGACTGTATGCATTAGATCGGCAACAATGGTTTCCTAGACGTGATCAAGCTTATTTAGGTGTACTTATTGATGATCTTACTACACAAGGCACCAATGAACCATATCGTATTTTTACTTCTCGTGCTGAACATCGGCTGATTTTAAGAGAAGATAACGCGGATATACGTCTTACTGAAATTGGTCGTAAATTTGGATTAGTAGATGATTTTAGATGGTCTTGTTATAATAGTAAATTATTTAATATTAATTCTGAAATAAAACATTTGAAAACAACAAAATTATATCCTAAGTCTTCTCATGCTGTAATGTTAAAGAATTGTTTTGATATTTTATTAACTAAAGAAATAAATGTTTTTAATTTGTTTAAACGACCAGAAATAACATATAAAAATTTATCTGATTTGAATATTTTTTATTCAAAAACGTCTGATCTATCAGTTATGAATCATATAGAAAATGAAATAAAATATGAAGGTTATATTAAACGACAGTTAAAAGAAATTAATAAACATTTAAAAAATGAAAATACTTTTTTACCATTGCAATATGATTATAAACAAGTAAAAGGTTTATCACATGAAGCGATTTCTAAGTTAAATGATTATAAACCAGTTTCTATTGGTCAAGCATCTCGTATTTCTGGTATTACACCCGCATCTATATCTGTTCTATTAATCCATTTGAAAAAAGAAGCTTATAAAAAAAAACTTGTTTTATAAAATATTTACTGTCTAATTTAAAATGTAATATAATTAGATTAAAATATAAATTTTTAATTAATGTTTAAATTATTTTTCATTTTTTAAATAATATATATTTTAGGTATTGTAGTAAAATTTTTTAAATGTTTATGTTTTTATATTAAATTTAATATAAAATAGATGAGAAAAAATTATGTTTTTAGAGCCAATATCTAATCCTCAAAAATATATTAGTCATCATTTGCATCATTTACAAATAGATTTATCTAGTTTCAAAATTGTTCAATCTGAAATTGTTTCTTCTCATTTTTGGATTTTAAATGTTGATTCAATAATATTTTCTTTTATATTAGGGTGTATTTTTATAAGTATTTTTTACATAGTAGCAAAAAAAATTACAACTGGTGTTCCAAATAAATTACAAGCTTGTGTTGAAATAATTTTCGATTTTATATCATCTAATATAAAAGGTATGTTTCAAAGTGACAACATACTTATAGCACCGTTATCACTAACAATTTTTATATGGGTTTTTTTAATGAATCTAATGGATTTGATTCCGATTGATTTTTTACCATTATTTTTTGAAACTTTATTTCAATTACCGGCTATGCGTATTGTTCCGTCTGCTGATGTAAACATTACTTTATCAATGTCATTAGCAGTTTTTGTTTTAATTTTATTTTATAGTATAAAAATTAAAGGATATATTGGTTTTTTTAAAGAACTAACTTTACAACCTTTTAATCATCCTGTATTTTTTATTTTTAATTTTTTATTAGAATTTATTTCTTTACTATCTAAACCTATTTCTTTAGGATTAAGACTTTTTGGCAATATGTATTCTGGTGAAATGATTTTTATCTTAATTGCAAGTTTACTTCCATGGTGGTCGCAGTGCTTTTTAAATGTTCCATGGGCTATTTTTCATGTTTTAATAATTTTTTTACAAGCTTTTATTTTTATGGTTTTGACAATTGTTTATTTATCAATAGCTTCGCAATCTCATTAAGATAAAATTTAACTATAATCCTATTAAAAGCCGGGGTTTATAATGAATAATTTAAATGCTGATATGTTATATATAGCAGTAGCTATTATGATTGGATTAGCTGCAATTGGTGCTGCAATTGGTATTGGTATTTTAGGTGGAAAATTTTTAGAAGGAGCGGCAAGACAGCCTGATTTAATTCCTTTGTTAAGAACACAATTTTTTGTTGTAATGGGATTAGTTGATGCAATTCCCATGATTGCTGTAGGTTTAGGTTTATATATGCTTTTTGCTATTTCTTAAATTTTTATTTTTAAAAGAATAGTTTTTATTTTAAATAATTATCAAAATCTTTACGTTTTTGAATGGCGTAAAGATTAATTTAACATAGGGCGTATGATTGTGAATCTTAATGCAACAATTTTTGGACAAGCAATTTCATTTATTTTATTTGTCTGGTTTTGTATGAAGTATATATGGCCTCCTATTATGTTAGCTATAGAAACAAGACAAAAAAAAATTGAAGATACTTTAATTTCTTCAAAAAAAATTGAAGAAGAATATTTATTGATACAAAAAAAAACGAATCAAATGATTAAAGATAGTAGAAAAAAAGCTTCTTTTATTGTAAATGAAGCTAATCAACAAAAATTATTAATTTTAGAAGAAGCAAGAAATAAAGCTATTCAAGAAACTAAAAAAATTTTTTTAAATAGTAAGTTAGAGATTAATATGCAAGTTATAAATGCTCGTCAAAAATTAAAAAAAGAAATTATAGATTTGTCTATCTTAATGGCTGAGAAAATCATTAAAAAAAATATGCAGGGAGATAAAGATAAATTTTTTATTAATAATATAGTTGCTTCTTTATCAAAGATAAAAAATCAATATAGGTAATATTTAATGTCATTAGACACTATTGCTAGACCTTATGCTAAAGCTATTTTTGAAACAGCAATAAAAAGCAATTCAATAATAAAATGGAAAAAAATATTAATTTTAATTAATCAAATAATTTCATTTAAAGAAATTGAAAAATTTTTATCCGGATCTTTATCTGCTCATTATTTATCATCATTTTTTATATCTGTTATAGATGAATATCTTGATGAAAATTCAAAAAATTTAATAAAATTATTAGCTTATAATCAACGGTTTAAAATATGTGGTAATATATTAAAACAATTTCTTAAATTAGAAGCTGATTATCAAAATATTACCATTATTCAATTGACATCAGCATGTGTTTTAAAAAAAGATCAAGTCATTAAAATACGTCTCCTTTTAGAAGAAATATTATCTTCTAAAATTAAATTTATATATAAAATTAATAGTTATATACTTGATGGTATAATTATAAAGATAGATGATCAAATTTTTGATTTTTCTATGCGCAATCATTTACAACAATTATCTTTAGCATTAAATTTTTAAGAGAATAATATATGCAATTAAATTCGACAGAAATTAGTCAATTAATTAAAGAAAGAATTGCTCAATTTGAGGTTTTTAATCAATCTTATAATGAAGGTACTATTATTTCTGTTAACGATGGTATTATAAAAATATATGGTCTTTCCGAAGTCATGTTAGGAGAAATGATTTCTTTGCCTAATAATGAATATGCTATCGCCCTTAATATAGAAAGAGATACAGTTTCTGCCGTAATTATGGGGTCTTATATTCATATTTCTGAAGGTATGAAAGTAAAATGTACAGGAAAAATTTTAGAGGTTCCTGTAGGTGTAAATTTTTTAGGTCGAATTGTTAATTCATTAGGCTCTCCGATTGATGGTAAAGGAATGATAAAATACGATCGTTTTTTACCAGTAGAATGCAGTGCTCCAGGAGTAATTGAACGTCAATCAATTAATCAACCAATACAAACTGGTTACAAAGCTATTGATGCTATGATTCCGATTGGCCGAGGACAGCGGGAATTGATTATTGGAGATCGTCAAACCGGTAAAACTGCGCTTGCAATAGATACTATTATAAATCAAAAAAAATTTAATATTCCATGTATCTATGTTGCTATAGGACAAAAACTTTCTACTATTATCAATGTTGTAAAAAAATTAGAAGAATATGATGCTTTATCAAATACTATTGTTGTTGTTGCTTCTGCTTCTGAACCAGCTTCTTTACAATATTTAGCACCATATTCAGGTTGTGCTATGGGAGAATTTTTTCGTGATCAAGGAAAAGATGCTTTAATTGTTTACGATGATCTTTCTAAACATGCAGTTGCTTACCGTCAAATTTCTTTATTATTACGTCGTCCTCCTGGGAGAGAAGCTTTCCCTGGGGATATATTTTATCTACATTCTCGCTTATTAGAAAGAGCAGCTCGTGTTTCTGAAGAATATATAAAAAATGTTACTCAAGGAAAAGTTATCGGAAAAACAGGATCACTTACAGCTTTTCCAATTATTGAAACACAGTCTGGAGACGTTTCTGCATTTGTTCCGACTAATGTTATTTCTATTACAGATGGTCAGATATTTTTAGAATCTAATCTATTTAATTCAGGTATTCGACCAGCTGTAAACGCTGGTATTTCTGTTTCTCGCGTTGGCAGTGCTGCTCAAACTAAGATTATTAAACAATTATCTTCTGGTATTCGAACGGCGCTAGCTCAATATCATGAACTTGCAGCATTTTCACAATTTGCATCAGATTTAGATCCGACGACACAAAAACAATTAAGCTATGGTCAAAAAATTACAGAGCTTCTTAAACAAAAACAATATCAACCTTTTAGCATATCTGAACAAGCGTTAATATTTTTTATTGTAGAGAATCATTTTCTTGATGACATTTCCGTTGAAACAATTGCTCAATTTGAACAAGATATTTTAATATACGCACATAATAATTATTTAAATTTAATGGTAGAAATAAATCAAAATGGAGATTATAACAATCAAATAAAAGAACAATTTATTCAGTTAATCAAAACATTTAAACACTCTTAGTTTTATAATAATTTATTTTTTCATAAAAACTATTACAAAAAAGAGAAATATTAGTGGGTATAAAAGAAATACAAAATCAAATAACTAGTATTATAAGTACAAAAAAAATTACTAAAGCTATGGAAATGGTTGCTATTTCTAAAATGCGGAAGACGGAAGAACGAATGCGTTCAGGGAGGCCTTATTGCGAAATTATTGAAAAAGTTATTCGTCATATTGTCACAGGTAGTTTAGAATATAAACATAGTTATTTAGAAAATCGAGATATTAAAAGGATTGGTATAATTATTGTTTCAACTGATCGTGGTTTATGTGGTGGTTTAAATACTAATCTTTTTAAACAAGTACTATTAAAAATCAAAGAATTTATGAATATAAATATTCCTTGCGATTTAATATTATTTGGTTTAAAAAGTTTATCTGTATTTAAATTGTATGGAAGTTCTATTCTTGCTCAAATAACTAATATAGGAGAAAATCCAGATTTATCAAAGTTCATCGGATCTATACAAATTATGTTAGAAAAATATCAAAATAATGAAATTGATAAAATATTTGTTGCATATAATAAATTCCATAATAAAATGTCTCAATATCCAGTAATTACACAACTACTTCCTTTATCTCCTGAAAAAAATATATTAAATAAAGAGAAATGGGATTATTTATATGAACCAGAATCTAAACTAATTTTAGATATATTGTTTAATCGATATATTGAATCTCAAATTTATCAAAGTATTTTAGAAAATATTGCAAGCGAACAAGCAGCTCGTATGGTAGCTATGAAAACTGCAGCAGATAATAGTAGTAATCGTATTAAAGAATTACAACTAGTTTATAATAAAGTTCGTCAAGCTAACATTACTCAAGAATTAAATGAGATTATTGCTGGAGCATCAGCAGTATCAGTAGATTAAAATTAGTTAGAGGTATTCATTCAATGATAGCTACTGGAAAAATTATTCAAATTATTGGCGCTGTAGTTGATGTAGAATTTTATCAAAATGCAGTACCAAAAATATATCATGCATTAGAAGTACAAAATCAGACAGTAAAACTAATTTTAGAAGTGCAACAGCAATTAGGATCAGGTATCGTTCGAACAATTGCTATGGGATCTACAAACGGTTTAAAAAGAGGTTTAATTGTTATTAACCTTGGTCACTATATTAAAATACCAGTAGGACAATCTACATTAGGTCGTATAATCAATGTTTTAGGTCAAACAATAGATAATAAAGGGCCATTGAAAAGTATCGATAAAACTCAAATAGAATACTGGGAAATTCATAGATCTCCTCCTAGTTATCAAGAACAAGCAACTTCTCAAGAGATTTTAGAAACAGGTATAAAAGTTATTGATTTGATTTGTCCTTTTGCAAAAGGGGGAAAAGTTGGTTTGTTTGGGGGGGCAGGTGTAGGAAAAACAGTAAATATGATGGAATTAATTAGAAATATTGCAATCGAACATTCTGGTTATTCAGTGTTTACTGGGGTAGGTGAACGTACTCGAGAAGGTAATGATTTTTATTATGAAATGAAAGATTCCAAGGTATTAGATAAAGTCTCCTTAGTATATGGCCAAATGAATGAACCTCCAGGAAATCGATTACGTGTTGCTTTTACAGGTCTAACTATTGCAGAAAAATTTCGTGATGAAGGCAAGAATGTATTATTATTTATTGATAACATATATCGCTATACTTTAGCAGGTACAGAAGTATCAGCATTACTCGGAAGAATGCCTTCTGCTGTAGGATATCAACCTACTTTATCTGAAGAAATGGGTTTATTACAGGAAAGAATTACCTCAACAAAAAAAGGTTCAATTACTTCTGTTCAAGCAGTTTATGTACCTGCAGATGATTTAACAGATCCGTCACCTGCTACAACATTTGCCCATTTAGATTCTACAGTTACATTAAGTCGTCATATTGCATCTTTAGGTATTTATCCTGCTGTTGATCCTTTAAATTCTACCAGTCGTCAATTAGATCCTTATATTGTTGGAGATGAACATTATAATACAGCGCGAGGAGTTCAATCAATATTACAAAGATATCAAGAACTTAAAGATATTATAGCAATATTAGGTATGGATGAACTTTCGGAAGAAGATAAAAAGCTAGTTTCAAGAGCTCGTAAAATACAAAGATTTTTATCACAACCCTTTTTTGTAGCAGAAGTATTTACTGGATTTCCAGGTAAATACGTTTCTTTAAAAGATAATATTCGTGCATTTAAAGGAATAATAGAAGGTGAATTTGACGATTTACCAGAGCAAGCATTTTATATGGTAGGTTCAATTGAAGAAGTTAAACAAAAATCAAAAACATTATAAATTATAACAAATATTTTGGATATATCCATGCATTTTTATTTAGATATTGTTAGTTTTGAGAAACGTATATTTTCTGGGTTAGTTGAAAAAATACAAGTTTCTGGTAGTGAAGGAGACATGGGTATTTATCCCGGTCATACTCAATTATTAAGTATAATTAAACCAGGAATAATACATATATCTCATAAAAACCAAACAGAAGAATGCCTTTATATATCAGGAGGGATTTTAGAAATTCAACCTTCTATTGTTTCTATTTTAGCAGATATTGCAATTCGCGGTGCAGATTTAGATCAAGAACGGATTTTAAAAGCGAAAAAACAAGCAGAAGAATGTTTTAAAAATCAAGATAAAAACATTAAAAAAGATGATCTTTTAATTCAAATATCCCAAGAAATTGCAAAACTTCGTGTCCTTGAAATAATGAATAAATATAAATAAGTATTATATGTTCGCGGCTGGTCTTTCCTGCCGCAATTGATTTTAAAACATATTAATATATATTTATAAAAATTTTAATAAAATTTTTTAAATATCTATATTTTCAGCGTTTAGAGCGTTATTTTCTATAAATTTTCGTCTAGGTTCAACTGTATCTCCCATTAAAATATTAAATAAATTGTTCGCTGACATTGCATCATGAATTTTAACTTGTAACATATTTCTGGTTTCAGGGTTCATTGTAGTATCCCATAATTGATCTGGATTCATTTCTCCAAGTCCTTTGTAACGTTGTACAAAAAAATTATTTTTAGACTCGTTGATTAACCATTCTATAGTGCTTTTGATATCATTAATCATATATTTTTTATCTCCTTTCACTATAAAGTTTTTATTTATTTGAAATTTTTTAAATTTTTCGCCTAATTTAATAATGGAAATATATTCTTTGCTTTTTAAAAACTTTCTTGTAAATTCATATTGATTAAAATATTCATATCTAGATGAGATTATAATTGGTGCAAATGTATTTTCATTTGCTTTGTTATCAACTTTAAATTGATATAACGTATTATTTTGATCTTTATTATTTAATGCTTTTATTAAGTTTTTTATCCATATTGTTACTTGTTCTTTACTGTTTAAATCATGTAAATATGGTTGGTAAATGAGTTCATTTAATATAATTTCAGGAAAATAATTTTTATTCTTTTTTATATTAATTTGAATTTTATTAAATTCCGAGATAATTTGTTTAAAAATTTTTGTATTATTTTCAATATTATGATATTTTTCATTTTTTATAATAAGATCTTTTAATGCTATTTTTACTTGATATTTTTTCATTTCTTCATCATTTTTAATATATTTTTCTTTTTTACCTACTTTAATTTTATATAAAGGAGGTTGCGCAATATAAATATATCCTTTTTCAATTAATTCAGGTAATTGACGATAGAAAAATGTTAGTAATAATGTACGAATATGTGCTCCATCTACATCTGCATCAGTCATTATAATAATATAATTATACCTTAATTTTTCTAAATTATATTCATTTTCCCCAATTCCACATCCTAAAGCTGTAATTAAAGCTGCTAACTCTTGAGATAAAATCATTTTATTAAATTTTGATTTTTGTACGTTTAATATTTTACCTTTAAGCGGTAAAATTGCTTGGTTTTTTCTGTTTCTACCTTGTTTTGCAGACCCTCCTGCGGAATCGCCTTCTACTAAATAAATTTCTGATATTGTAGGGTCATTTTCTTGGCAATCAGATAATTTTCCAGGTAATCCTCCTAAATCTAATATTCCTTTTTTTTTATTTATCTCTCTAGCACGTCTTGCAGCTTCTCTTGTTTTTGCTGTATTTATAATTTTTTGAATTATCGCTTTTGTATCGACAGGGTTTTCTAAGAGATATTCAATAAGGTGCTCATTAATTAATGATTCTATTACTGATTTTGCTTCAGATGAAACTAGTTTATCTTTTGTTTGTGAGGAAAATTTTGGATCAGGTAATTTAATTGATATAATTGCTGTTAACCCTTCTCGTGTATCCTCTCCTGTTACAACAGTTTTATTTTTTTTATTGTATCCTTCTCTTTCAATATGCAAGTTTAATGTTCGTGTTACTCCAGATCTAAAACCGGCTAAATGTGTACCACCATCTTTTTGGGGTATATTATTTGTAAAACAGTGTATATTTTCTTTATGTGTTTCATTCCATTGTATAGCTACTTCTAGTTCAATATTATTTTTAATAGATTTAAAGTAAAATATATTTGAATTAATTATTAACTTATTTTTATTTAAAAACTTAATAAATGCTTTAATTCCTCCTTTATAACGGTAATGATCTTCCATATTATTTCTGTTATCTTTTAGGATGATAGAAATATTAGAGTTAAGAAAAGATAGCTCACGTAAACGTTTAGATAAAATTTCATATTGAAATTTAGTTTTATTCGTAAAAGTTTTATAACTAGGCCAAAATCTGATATATGTACCTGTTTTTTTTGTTTTTCCAATCTTTAATAAAGGTGATTCTGGAATTCCATTTTTGTATATTTGTTTGTATTGTTTTTGATTTTTATATATTATTAATTCTAGTTTTTCTGACAAAGCATTGACAACTGAAATACCTACACCATGTAATCCACCAGATATTTTATATGAGGCATTGTCAAATTTTCCACCTGAATGTAATACAGTCATAATAACTTCTGCTGCTGAAATTTTTTCTTCATGATGTATATCTGTTGGAATTCCTCTTCCATCATCTTGTATTGATACGGAATTATCTTTATGAACAATCACTATTATTTCTTTACAAAATCCTGCTAATGCTTCATCAATAGAATTATCTACAATTTCAAAAACCATATGATGCAAGCCACTACCGTCATCAGTGTCTCCAATATACATTCCAGGTCTTTTCCGTACTGCATCTAATCCTCTTAAAATTTGAATATTTGAAGAATTATAGTTATTTTTCATAAATTTTCCTGTTTAATCTTTATTATTTATAACTGTTTCAGTTAACGTTTTAGCAACATTATAACGTAAACAGTTGAAGTATTATTTTCTGGTTCAATTTGTATTGCAGTTTGAGATTTATTTAAAAATAATGAAATATTTTCAGTATTAATAGTATTCAGCACATCTAGCATATAATACACATTAATTGATATTTCTATTGTATTACCAAAATATGTAACGTCGAATTTATCTTGTGCAGTTTCTTCTTCTTGATTATCAGATACTGTTTTTAGTTCACCATTTTCAATGTTAATTTCAATTCCAGAAAATTTTTCATGTGATAAAATAGAAGTGCGTAGCAATGATTTTTTTAGTAAATTATTGTTAATAATAATAGGTTTTTTTTGGTCTTCTAATAAAACGCTTTGATAATCAGGATATTTTCCTTCAACTAATTGAGTAGTAAAAATTAAATTGTTAATATGTATTCTCAGGTGATTAGTTCCTATAAAAATATGTAATAATGTTTCTTTTACATTTAGTAGTTTTAATATTTCCATTACTCCTTTATTTGGCACAATAATAGAAAAAGAATTGATTTTTTCTTTTAAAGAAATATATGAGGTTGCTAATCGATACCCATCTGTTGCAACATTTCGAAGGTAATTTTCTTTTTTTTCGAACAACATACCATTAAGATAATAACGAACATCTTGTTTTCCCATAGCAAATTCAGTTTTTGTAATCATATTTTTTAAAATGTTTGATGATATTTCAAAACTAGAAATATAATTAAAGCTTTGATGATTAGGAAAACTTTCAGCTGGCAAAGTTGATAGTACATAACTACTTTTTTCAGAAGAAATATATATTTTATTATTTTTCAGTTGTATTTGAATATCTGATGTTTCTGGTAAATTTCGACAAATATTTAATATTTTTTTACCTGAAATAGTTATTTTACCTGGTATATATTCTTGTGATATTTGAATATTTACAATTGTTTCAATTTCTAAATTTGTTGTAGTTAAAGATAATATACCTGTTTTAATTTCTATAAGAATATTTTCTAAAATAGGAAGTGATGTATTTTTAACTAATAATCGAATAATTTTTTTTAAATTTGCAACTAAAATATTATTTTTAATAATGAATTTCATAAAATCACACTGATAGAGTTCTAATTAAGTTGGAAAAATCTTCTTTAATATCATTGCATTCTTTTCGTAATTGTTCAATTTTACGACAAGCATGCAATACTGTAGTATGATCTCGCCCACTAAATGCATTACCAATTTCTGGTAAACTATGATTAGTCAATTCTTTTACCATAGCCATAGCCATTTGTCTTGGTCTGGCTATCGATCGAGAACGTCTTCTCGATAATAAATCTGATACTTTAATTTTATAGTATTCTGCAACTGTTTTTTGAATATTATCAATTGTTATAAGTTTTGTTTGTAATGCTAATATATCTTTAAGCACTTCTCGTACAAATTCAATTGTAATAGATCTATGAGTAAAATTAGCGTTAGCAATTATTCTATTTAAAGCGCCTTCTAATTCACGAACGTTAGAACATAAACGTTTAGCAATAAAAAAAGCAACTTCATCAGATAATACAATTCTTTTTTCATCAGCTTTTTTTATTAGTATAGCTACTCTTGTCTCTAATTCTGGCGGATCTATAGAAATAGTCAAACCCCAGCCAAATCTCGATTTTAATCGATCTTCTACACCTTTTATTTCTTTTGGATAACGATCTGAGGTCAATATAATTTGCTGATTTCCTTCCAGAAGAGCATTAAACGTGTGAAAGAATTCTTCTTGGGAACGTTCTTTATGTGCAAAAAACTGAATATCATCAATTAATAATGCGTCTACTGAACGATAATGTAATTTAAATTTTTCGATTGCATTATTTTTTAAAGCTTGAACCATATCTTGAACAAAACGCTCAGAATGCATATAAGTGATTTTCATATTGTATTTATATGTTAATATTTCATTTCCAATTGCATGAAGTAAATGTGTTTTACCTAATCCTGTTCCTCCATATAAAAAAAGTGGATTATAAGAACCTCCTGGATTATGAGCAACTTGAGACGCTGCTGCACGTGCTAATTGGTTAGATTTTCCTTCTATAAAGTTTTCAAATTTATTTTTTTTATTAATATTAGAACTATAAGATAACTCATTTAAAATAGGTATTTTATCCCATTTTCGTTTTATTTTTATTTTTTTTAAATAATTTAAAGTATTTTTTTTAAATTTTTTTTCTTTAGAATTTTGGTATACTTTAAATGTTAATAATGGTGTATTTAATCCGCAAAAATCTTTTAGTATTTTTTTAAAAGTAATTAAATATTTATCTTTTACCCACTCTAATATAAATTGATTTGGAGCATATATTTCTAAAATATTATTATTTAGTTTGGCTTTCAGAGAGCGTATCCACATGCTAAATTCTGTAGATGGCAGCTCATCCTGTAACCGGTCAAGACACTGTTTCCAAAGACAAAGTGACACGGTGGACTCCAAGCGAACAAAATTAAATAAAATTGAAGTTTAAAATTTTTTATTGTTATATAAAAAAAATTATATAAAATCATATTTTTTACATTAAAATTTATACAATTTAAAATAGGTGAATATAACGAAAGGATCTATATTATTAGATATTTTATTTAATAAAGTTGTTTTATCTATTTTTTATCTTTATAACTAATAATTTAATTTAATATTTAAAATAAAATATCAAAAAATTTACAAATATGTTTTTTATTTTAAAAAAATATAAGTCATCTTTTTTAAAAAATTTATTTTTAAGAAAGTATTTGCTTATATTTTACACTTAACTAATTATAGAATCTTATCAATTTTCTTTAGGTAAATATTAAAATGAAACGAACTTTTCAACCATCAATATTAAAACGTAATCGTTCACATGGATTTAGAATTCGAATGGCAACTAAAAATGGTCGTTATATTTTATCACGAAGACGTGCTAAATTAAGGGCGCGTTTGAGTGTTTCTAGTAAATAATAGGTTTAATATAATGTTAAATTATTTTTTTAAAAAAAAATTAAGATTATTAAAACCTATAAATTTTAAATATGTTTTTAAAAAACATGACATTCAAAAAACATTTGAATTAATTATTTTAGGACGACCAAATTTATTAGGATACCCTAGATTAGGCATTAACATACCTAGGAAAAATATAAAATATGCATATCAGCGAAATGTTATTAAAAGATTGATTCGAGAAACTTTTCGTTTATTACAACATAAATTAGCTTCCATGGATTTTATAGTAATAGCTAAAAAAAATATTATTTTTTTAAAAAATAAGAATATTATTAATATGTTGGAGAATTTATGGTTAAAATATCATCAATAATTGTACGATCTTTAAGTTTTTTTGTTTTAATTTATCAATATTGCATTAGTCCTTTTATGCGATCACATTGTCGTTTTTACCCAACTTGTTCAACATATATGTTATTATCTTTACGTAGATTTGGCTTCATTAAAGGTATAAGATTAACAATTTTTCGTTTGTTTAAGTGTCATCCATTGCATTCAGATGGATGCAATTCAATATCTTTAAATATAAAAGATAAAAGCGAATATTAATTATGGAAGTACAGCGTAATTTTTTTATTGTTGCCTTTTTGTTAATCTCTTTTTTGCTTTGGCAAAAATGGCAAAATCAATTATATTCACATGATTATAAAAATGAAAAAAGTAGTGTAAATTTTAATTTTGAAAAAAAAGACTATCATAATCAAATTATAATTAAAAATAATGTTATTCGTTTAGTTGTGAATATGTATGGGGGTGATATAGAAGAAGCTAGTTTATTAGCTTATAAAGATAAATTAAATTCTTCTAAACCACTTAAATTATTGGAAACAGCACCAGATTTTATTTATCAAGCACAAAGTGGATTAATTGGACGAGATGGACCAGATAATTCAGAGAATTATAGCAGACCACTCTATCATGCAAAAAATAATTTTTTTGAATTAGAAAATAATCAAAAAGAATTACGTGTTCCAATCACTTTTACTAAAAATAATAATATTATTTATACCAAAACTTTTGTTCTTAAACCTAATCAGTACGATATACAGGTAGAATATAAAGTGCATAATCTTAGCAAAAATAATTTACAAATTCGTATGTTTGGTCAGTTAAAACAAACCATTAAACTTCCTAAAGAACGTGATATTTATAGCGGAAATTTTGCTTTACAAACGTTTCGAGGAGCCGCATATTCAAGCACTGATACAAAATATGAAAAATATAAGTTTGATGATATTTCTCGAAATCAACAATTACATATTTTAACTAAAAGTGGTTGGATTGCAATGTTACAACAATATTTTTCTGTGGCTTGGATACCTGAAGAAGATATAAATTTAAATACTATTTACACATCTTATATAAATCATAATATTGCTACTATCGGATATAAATCTTCTTTTTTTAATATTTCTCCTAATTCTCATTCTATTATAAAATCAAAACTATGGATAGGACCAGCAGTACAAAAAGATATGGCATTAGTAGCTCCAAATTTAGATTTAACAGTAGATTATGGATGGCTTTGGTTTTTATCTCAACCATTGTTTAAGTTATTGAGTGTTATATATAGTATTGTAGGCAATTGGGGTTTTTCTATTGTTTTAATTACATTTATTATGAAAGCTTTAACTTATCCTTTAACAAAAGCGCAATATATTTCTATGGCTAAAATGCGAAAATTACAACCTAAAATTAATGAAATTAAAAAGAATTTTAGAAATAATAAACAACGTATGAGTCAAGAAATGATGAATTTATATAAGAAAGAAAAGATAAATCCATTAGGAGGTTGTTTACCTGTTTTTATACAGATGCCTATCTTTTTATCACTTTATTATATGTTAATTGGATCTGTTGAATTACGTCATGCTCCTTTTTTATTATGGATTAAAGATTTATCTGATCAAGATCCTTATTATGTTTTACCAGTAATCATGGGGATTACAATGTTTTTTATTCAAAAAACATCATCTACTCATTCTTCAGATCCATTACAACAAAAAATAATACATTTTATGCCTGTTATTTTTACAGTATTTTTTTTATGGTTTCCTTCAGGTTTAGTTTTATATTATATTATTAGTAATTTAGTCACTATTATACAACAAAAAATTATTTTATTTAATTTTAAAAAAAGAAGTTGAAGTACAGATTTCTATTTTAATTTAAAAAAATTTTATTTTAAATAAGAAAGCATTCTATGATACAAAATGATACTATTGTTGCTCCAGTTACCTATCCAGGTAAAAGCGCCGTTGGAATATTACGTATTTCTGGAATGAATACAAGACGCATTGCTAGAGAAATTCTGGGTAAAATACCTAAGCCAAGGTTTGCAACGTACGCAAAATTTCTAAATAAAAATAAAACAATTTTAGATCAGGGTATATCTTTATGGTTTCCGGCTCCTTTTTCATTTACAGGTGAAGATGTATTAGAATTGCAAGGTCATGGTAATCCACTAATAATGGATTTATTAATAAAAAGAATTTTATCTATTAAAAATACAAGATTAGCTAAACCAGGTGAATTTTGTGAACGTGCTTTTTTAAATGGTAAAATTGATTTAGTGCAAGCAGAGGCAATAGATGATTTAATTAATTCTGAAACTGAATCTATGGTGAAAGGTTCATTGAATTCTTTAGAAGGAAATTTTTCATGTTATATAACTAATCTAGTAGAAATACTTAATACGTTCCGTGTTAATATTGAGTCTAGTATAGATTTTTCAGAAGAAGAAATTAATTTTCATTGTGATGATATTGTTAATAATAATTTTCAAAAATTAAATGATCAATTTTTAAATATAAAAAAAATTATTAAAAATAAAAGTATTATCAGAGAATCTAAAAAAATTATAATTATTGGACCTCCTAATGCTGGAAAATCTAGTTTATTAAATATTTTATCTTCTCGTAATCGAGCTATAGTTACCAATATTCCTGGTACTACACGTGACCTTCTCTATGAGAGTATAAATATTGATGGTTTTTTATGTGAAATTATTGATACAGCAGGTTTGCATGATACAGATAATGAAATTGAAAAAATGGGTATTAATCGAGCTTTAGAAATAGTTAAAACATGCGATCATATTTTATTTGTCATAGATAAAACAATAGATATTGCAAGCCAAAAAAAGATATCAAGTGATTTTATTAAAAAAATTAATTTATGTAATAGCGGTATACGGATAACTTTTATTTTAAATAAAAATGATTTATTAAAAGATAGTTTTGGTATAAAAAAAATAGAAGATTTTTATTTTATTAGTATTTCTGCTCTTACAGGACAGGGATTGGATGTATTAAAAAAACATCTTATCAAAGTAGAGAAAAATAAAGAAAAAGAAGGTTTATTTATTGCTAGAAGACGTCATGTGCATCAAATTGATTTATCTTATCGTGAATTTTTAAAAGCAAAAAAAACATGGGTAAAGTATAAAAATATTGAGCTACTAGCTGAATCATTAAGTTTAATGAATAAACTATTAGGTGAAATAATAGGTTCTTTTAGTTCAAATGATTTATTAAATCGTATTTTTTCTACTTTTTGTATAGGAAAATAAAATTATTAAATTAAAATAATTTATGCCCGGAGGCGGAATTGAACCACCGACACGGGGATTTTCAGTCCCCTGCTCTACCGACTGAGCTATCCGGGCATTTTTTACATTAAATCATCAAAGATAAAACTTTGTCAATACTTTTTTTATACTAAATTAACTTATATGTTATATTAGAAATTTATTTAAAATATTTAAAAAAAAATCATTAAAAATAATTTTTACCCTTGAAAGTTTTCATAAACATCCCTATATGTAATATTAACGATACAATATTAAAAAATATAATCTCAAACATATATTTTAAAATAAATAAACAGGATTATTCACAGGAGTATTATCATATGAAAATTCGTCCGTTGCATGATCGTGTACTTGTAAAACGTCAAGAAGCAGAATCAAAATCTGCCGGAGGTATTGTTCTTACAGGCTCTGCTGCTAGCAAGTCAAACCGAGGAACAGTTACAGCAGTTGGTAATGGTCGTATTCTAGACAATGGAGAAATTAAGCCATTAGATGTGAAAGTGGGAGACATTGTAATTTTTAATGAAGGTTATGGTGCAAAAACAGAAAAAATTGATAATGAAGAATTATTAATTTTAACTGAAAGTGACATTTTAGCGATTGTTGAATAGTAAAATATACTAACTATTATGCTATATATCCATAAAAAAAATATATTTAAGGAAATGTCAAAATGGGCGCTAAAGATGTAAAATTTGGTAATGAAGCTCGAATTAAAATGCTTCGTGGAGTTAATGTATTAGCTGATGCAGTTAAAGTTACTTTAGGACCAAAAGGTAGAAATGTAGTTTTAGATAAATCTTTTGGAGCACCTAGTATTACTAAAGACGGTGTATCAGTAGCTCGTGAAATCGAATTAGAAGATAAATTCGAAAATATGGGAGCTCAAATGGTGAAAGAAGTTGCATCTAAAGCAAATGATGCAGCGGGAGATGGAACTACAACAGCAACATTATTAGCTCAATCAATCGTAAATGAAGGTCTAAAAGCTGTTGCTGCTGGAATGAATCCTATGGATTTAAAACGAGGTATTGATAAAGCAGTTATTAGTGCTGTTGAAGAGCTTAAAAATTTATCTGTACCTTGTTCTGACTCTAAAGCTATTACACAAGTAGGTACTATTTCTGCTAATGCTGATGAAAAAGTCGGTGCTTTAATTGCTGAAGCCATGGAAAAGGTAGGTAATGATGGAGTTATTACGGTAGAAGAAGGAACAGGATTACAAAATGAGCTTGAAGTTGTTAAAGGAATGCAATTTGATCGAGGCTATTTATCTCCTTATTTTATTAATAAACCAGAGACTGGAATTGTTGAATTAGAAAATCCATATATTTTAATGGCTGATAAAAAAATTTCTAATGTTCGTGAAATGCTTCCAATATTAGAGTCTGTTGCAAAATCAGGTAAACCACTTTTAATAATTTCAGAAGATTTAGAAGGAGAAGCGTTAGCAACTTTAGTAGTTAATTCTATGCGTGGTATTGTAAAAGTTGCTGCTGTTAAAGCTCCTGGATTCGGCGATAGAAGAAAAGCTATGTTACAAGATATTTCGATTCTAACTGGGGGTTCTGTCATTTCAGAAGAACTAGCAATGGAATTAGAAAAATCTACTTTAGAAGATTTAGGGCAAGCAAAACGTGTTGTAATTAATAAAGATACGACAACTATAATTGGTGGTGTTGGAGAAAAACATGCTATCCAAAGTCGTATTAGTCAAATTCGTCAAGAAATCCAAGAAGCTACTTCTGATTACGATAAAGAAAAGTTAAATGAACGTTTAGCTAAATTATCTGGTGGTGTTGCAGTACTTAAAGTTGGAGCTGCAACAGAAGTAGAAATGAAAGAGAAAAAAGCCCGTGTTGAAGATGCTTTACATGCAACTCGAGCTGCTGTAGAAGAAGGTGTTGTTGCTGGTGGTGGTGTTGCATTAGTTCGTGTAGCCGGAAAAATATCTAGTTTACGTGGACAAAATGAAGATCAAAATGTTGGAATTAGAGTGGCTTTACGTGCAATGGAAGCTCCTTTGCGTCAAATTGTATCAAACTCAGGTGAAGAGCCTTCTGTAGTTACTAATAATGTAAAAGATGGAAAAGGTAATTATGGTTATAATGCTGCTACTGATGAATATGGAGATATGATTGATTTTGGAATACTAGATCCTACTAAAGTTACAAGATCTGCTTTACAATATGCTGCATCTGTTGCTGGTCTGATGATTACCACAGAATGTATGGTTACAGATTTACCAAAAGATGAAAAATCTTCTGATACAAGCGCCTCTCCTGCTGGCGGAATGGGTGGCATGGGTGGAATGATGTAAAAATTTTTTAGTTAATCATTGTTCAAATTAATTTAAAGATTTCTTTCCTCAGATATATTCTTTTGAGGAAAGAATTTACTTACAACGAAAAATAAAAATTTCAGATTCAATTTTAAATATTAATAAATTTTTCAAAAATAATATAAGTCTTTAGTTTTAAAATAAAATTTATATCTCATCTAACATTTATATAAAAATGACATTTTTGTTTTTTATTTTCATAATTATAAAAAATTTATAGAATATTTTTTTAAAAATTATTCTCATATTTTTTAAGTTCATGTTTGATGAAATATATATCAAAAGTTTATTTTCATTAGAAACATTAATATATTTTTATGGAGGTGTTATGAGAGTATATCAAAGTAATAATTTTCGTATTGGTTATAAAATTATTTTTGAAAAACAACCTTGTTTAATAGAATCTAGTGAATTTGTTAAACCTGGTAAAGGCCAAGCTTTTGTTCGTGTTAAATTAAGAAAATTATTAACAAATCAACTAATAGAAAAAACATTTAAATCAACGGATTCATTAGAAATAGCTGATATTTCAGAATATAAATTATCTTATTTATACAATGATGGTAATTTTTGGTACTTTATTAATAATAGTACTTTTGAAGATTTATCAGTAGAAAAAAAAATTATTGGTACAAATTCAAAATGGTTATTAGAACAAGATACATGTGTTATTACTTTTTGGAATAATAAACCAATTTCCATTATTCCTAATATTTTTGTAGAACTAAAAGTAGTAGATACAGAAGCAACTTTAAAAAGTGATACGATTAGTACTAATACTAAGTTAGCAAAATTAAGTACGGGTGCAATTGTAAAAGTTCCAATTTTTATACAAGTTGGATCTGTAATTAAAGTTGATACACGATCCGGTGAGTACATAGCTAGAGTAAAATAAAATATTAAATATTATAAAATTCTCATTAGTATTCATCACCTTTTATATATTGTCTATAACTCTCCCATTCAAAAGTTAACCATAAACTATTACCTAATCTCATTCTATCAATAACTCTTTCTCCTAGTAAACTCTTCATGCCTTTATGATCTAAATTCGATAGCATGCCAGTAGATCGTTTTGATGATGATCTTCTATCAACTATTTGATTAATAATAACTTTTTCATATCTTGATTCAGTTTGCATTCCAATTTCATCGATCATTAATAGATCAACACTACTTAGATTATGCAATAAATTTTCTTCAGTGATATTACTAGCTCCGCTAAATGTACCTTTCATATTAGACATTAAATCAGCTACTGTTACAATTAAAATACTTTTTCCATGCAAAATTAAATAATTACCTATAGCTGATGCTAAATGATTTTTACCGGTTCCAGGTCGTCCTGAAAAAATAAAACTTGCAATATTTTCATTAAATTCTTCAGCGTAACGTTTTGCTGCTTTGAGCACTTTTCTTTGTCCTTCATGTTCAATTTTATAATTTTCAAATGAACAATTCATATATAATTCTCGAATTCCAGATCTTCCTAAAACTCTTTGCATTTTCATTGCTTTATTTTCACGCAATATTGATTCAGACGATATTCTTCCTTGTTCTTGATTCCAAGCTAATAAATCCTGATCATTTTCAAATTTAGGTTTTATATTATTAGGCATAATGCGTTGAAGACGTTTGAAAAATTCTGTATAAAATGTCATTATTTCCCTCTAAATCCATCAGGTGTTTTTTTATCAGGAACTGGTATATAAGTAATATCGTTTTGTTTTTTGAGTAAGTTAAAGGAGCGAACTCTTTGTAAACTTCTTGCTAATTTTTGCTCCCATTGTACATGATAAAAAAAGCAACTTTCCGCTTCCCAATAAGAAATAAAAGCATTAAGTTCATGCTTAGATACTTCTTGATCTAATATTATACCCCACAACGCTGCTTTTCGAAGAAAGTCTTCATCTGGAGTCCATTTCGAATGCATAGAAAATTTTTGTTGCATTTTTTCTTCTTTTTTTATATTTTCTTCTGTAAAATTACATTCAAGATCAAATATTTTTTTCAATACTGATGGTGTGATAACATAAAAAAGAACTTTTTTATTTTTTGATATAGATAAAGCTCCATTTTTAGCTGTTTTGATTATTTGAATGGGATTTGTACAAAATAAATCTAGATTGATATTTTTAGATACTAAAATTTTCATAAACTTTAATCCTATTATTTGTTAATATTTTAAATTTTACAGTTCTTTATTTCGAAAATATAAAGATAACATGCAATTTGACTAGTTATTTTTTTTTTATATAAAGTGAAATTATGTGATATTATTAAAGACTGATTTTTTTTAGTTTCTATATAAATTATTGATTTATTTTTTATCCACTTTTTTTTCTCTAATAAAATAATAGTTTTTTCTATTAATTTTGCATCATATGGCGGATCTAAAAATATTACATCATATGGTGTTTTTGGTTTTTTTAACCAATCTAAGGTATTTGTATGTATAATTTCTATATTAGATATATTTAATTTTTTTGAGTTTTTTATTAATGAAAGTACAGTTTTTTTTTCTATTTCTAGTAAAGTAACAAACTTAGCATGTCGAGATATAGCTTCGAATCCTAATGCTCCGCTACCTGAAAAACAATCTAGACAACGAGAATGTTGAATATCTTTAGCAAGCCAATTAAATAGTGTTTCTCTTATTCGATTAGTCGTTGGACGTATATTTAGATTACTCTTGAAAGATAATTTTCTTCCTTTAAGTTTTCCTGAAATAATATAAACTTTTCCATTTTTTTTTAAAAAAGAATTATACATTTTATTAGATTATCGATGTTAATGATATAATTTATTTTATTATTAAATATCATTTAAATAAATATTTAATTTTGAATTTTTATAATATAAAGTAAACAACTTTTATTTTTAATTAAGAGGTTAGTTAAATGCATGATAATAAAAAAAATAATTTATTCTCTTGGATTAATTCAAAAATTATTAAAAAAAATAAAATTAATTTAAATAAAAATGAGGTACATAACAAAACCAATACTGTAAACATAGTAAAAAAAGATGATAAAAATAATATAAAAATTAATTTTTTTTTTAAATTAAAAGAAAGTTTAAAAAAAACTAAAACTTTTTTTAATGAAGGAATTAGTCGTATTTTTACTTCCAAGCATATAGATCAATCTTTGTTCGAAGAATTAGAAGATACTATGATCTTATCTGATATTGGTATTAATACTACTGAGAAAATTATCCAAGGATTAATTAATGATACGAATCGTCAGCAATTAAAAAATCCAAAATCAGTGTATTGTCTTTTAAAAGAAAGAATGCATTTAATTTTAAAAAAAGTAGAAATACCTCTTGTCGTTTCAAATAAAATTCCGTTTGTTGTATTAATAGTTGGTGTTAATGGAACTGGAAAAACTACAACTGCTTTAAAATTAGCAAAAAAATATAAATTAGATGGAAAATCTGTTATGTTAGCAGCAGCAGATACATTCAGAGCAGCAGCAATAGATCAACTACAAACATTGGGTAAAATGCATGATATTCCAGTGATAGCACAAGCTTCAGGATCAGATCCAGCTGCAGTAGCATTTGATGCATTAAAATCTGCTATCTCTAAAAAAATCGATATTTTAATAATTGATACAGCAGGAAGATTACATAATAAGCAGTATTTATTAGAAGAATTAAAAAAGATAGTTAGAGTTATTAAAAAGTTAAATGTATCTGCTCCACATGAAATAGTATTAGTGATCGATGCTTGTAATGGACAGAATACAATTAAACAGACTGAAATGTTTCATAAATCACTTAATTTAACTGGATTAATTATTACTAAATTAGATGGAACAGCAAAAGGAGGAGTAATTTTTGCTTTGTCAGATAAATTTTCTATTCCTATTCGTTATATTGGAACTGGTGAAAACTCAACTGATTTAGTTGCTTTTAATAGTAATGATTTTATTAATTCTATTTTTGATAATATAAAATAATTTTTATAAAATTTTAAATATCAGTCATTTACGTTATTTTTTGATGTTAATGTATTTAACATTTATATAAATTTTTGATTTTACGTTTTAATTAAAGTATGATGAAAATATCCCACATACTTATAATTGATCTGATATATTTCGTTCATGCGGGAATTAACATGACTAATAAAGTACAGATTTTGTCTGTTACATCATTAGGTAACTTAGATGCATATATTAGAATAGCTAATTTATGGCCTATGTTGTCTATTGAAGAAGAAAAATTATTAACTCAACGTTTGCGTTATAACAGCGATTTAGATGCTGCTAAAACTTTAATTCTTTCCCATCTTCGGTTTGTTATTCATATTTCACGTAACTATTCAGGGTATGGTTTACTTCAAGCTGATTTAATACAAGAAGGAAATATAGGTTTAATGAAAGCAGTCCGAAGATTTAATCCGGAAATTGGAGTGCGTTTAGTTTCCTTTGCAGTTCATTGGATTAAATCTGAGATACATGAATATGTACTTAGAAATTGGAGAATTGTAAAGGTAGCGACTACAAAATCTCAAAGAAAATTATTTTTTAACTTAAGAAAAAGTAAAAACAGATTAGGTTGGTTTAATAAAGAAGAAATTGAAATAGTTGCTCAAGAATTAGGTGTAAGCACCGCTGATGTTAGAGAGATGGAATCGCGTATGTCAGCTCAAGATATAACTTTTAATCCATTCCCAGATGATGATTTAAAAGACAGTAAAAATAATGTAAACATGCATTATTTACAGGATAAAACATCTGATTTTGCTCATGGATTTGAACAAGACAATTGGGATGAACATGCAACACATAAACTAAGTAATGCGTTATTAAGACTAGATAAACGTAGTCGCGATATCATTCGATCTAGGTGGCTTGATAAAAATAAAAAAAATACTCTACAAGCATTAGCAAATAATTACGGAATCTCCGCAGAGCGTGTACGACAATTAGAAAAAAATGCTATGAAAAAATTAAAAATAGCTATAGAAAATTAGATTTAAAGACAAAAATTATTTCTTATAATATTCTCTATATAGAGTATGAGACTATATGATAGTACTAAAACTCATACTCTTTTATCAAAATAAATATAAATGTTTACTCTACTGTAACAGATTTTGCAAGATTTCTTGGTTGGTCTATATTTGTTCCTTTACTTAAAGCAATATAATATGCAAGTAATTGCAAGGGAATTACATAAGAAATAGGTGCTATTATTTCCTCTACATATGGCACTTTTAAACATGTTATGTTTTTTTCTAAATTTATTTCTTCGTCAGAAAAAACATAAATTAAACCGCCTCTTGTACATATTTCTTGAATATTTTTTTTTGTTTTTTCAAGTAATGAGTTCTTGGGAGCTATAATAATAATAGGTATATCTTTATCAATTAATGCAAGAGGCCCGTGTTTTAATTCTCCACATGGATACGCTTCGGCATGAATATAAGCAATTTCTTTTAATTTTAATGCTCCTTCCATAGCAATAGGATACTGATCATTTCTTCCAAGAAATAGCATGTTTTTTGTATTATATAATTTTTTTGCTATATTTTGAATTGCTTTTTTTGTTTTTAAAATTTCTTCAATTCTATATGGTAAAACAGTTAAAATTTTTACAATTTTTTTTTCAATATTATCTTCTTTTTTTTTAATACTTACTATTTTTGCAACTAACATTAATAAAACAGTTAGTTGCGTAGTAAAAGATTTTGTAGAAGCAACTCCTATTTCAACTCCAGCTTTAGTTAATAAA
The DNA here is from genome assembly GCF_005083345.1 of Buchnera aphidicola (Aphis nasturtii). Taxonomy (NCBI): domain Bacteria; kingdom Pseudomonadati; phylum Pseudomonadota; class Gammaproteobacteria; order Enterobacterales; family Erwiniaceae; genus Buchnera; species Buchnera aphidicola. Next base: position 26,102 of record NZ_CP034888.1, read on the forward strand.
TAACTATCTGATTCTTGCACTAAAGATGAGCTTTTCATATTGCATATAGTTAAATTTCCTAAATATCCTAATTTTTTAGAAATTCTTAGCGCCATTAAAGTATCTGCTGTTTCACCTGATTGAGATAAAGTAACAAAAAAACTTTTTCTTCTTATCGCTAATTTTCGAGAAGTAAATTCAGAAGCAACTTCAACATCACATGGAATATTAGCTAAAGATTCAAACCAATGCTTAGCTACCATGGCAGCATGATAAGAAGTTCCACATGCAACTATATGAATATGTTCTAAATGTAAAAAAATATTTGTTTCTTTTTTTCCTAACTCTGGAAAATAAATAGTTTTATTATCTTTCAAACGGTTTTTTAGAGTATTTCGAATAGATTTTGGTTGTTCATATATTTCTTTTTCCATGTAATATTTATATTTTCCTTTTTTTATATATTCATACTTAATATCAGATTCAATTATTTTTCTTTGAACTATACAATTATTTTGATTGAAAATTTTAATTTTTTTTAGTTTAACAATAGCAATATCTCCTTCTTTTAAATATATAAAATGTTTGGTAACACCTAATAACGCAATTTGATCTGAAGCTATAAAATTTTCTCCTGCACCTAAACCGATAATTAAAGGACTCCCAGAACAAACAGCTATTAATTTTGATGAGTTTTTGCTATCCATAACCACCATGCTATAATTTCCTTTTAATTTCATTAAACTATAATGCATAATTTCTAAAAGAGATTTACCTGTTTTTTTTTGCTCCCAATGCAATAAATGTACAATAACTTCAGTATCTGTATCTGAATAAAATATATAACCTTTTTTTTCTAAAAAAGATCTAATTTGAAAACTATTTTCAATTATACCATTGTGGACAATAGCAATATTTGAAGAAATATGTGGATGTGTATTTTCTTCTGAAACTTTTCCATGAGTTGCCCATCGTGTATGAGCCAAACCAATTTTTCCAAATAATTTTTTATTTTTTGTTTTTTTTATTAATTCATTTACTTTTCCTACACATCTAACTCGAATAAAATTATTATTTTGATTTATTAGAGCTAATCCAGCAGAATCATACCCCCTATATTCTAATCGTTGAATTCTTTCAAGAAGAAAACTAATTATATTACGCTGTGTTACTGCAGCAACAATACCACACATATAAATCTACCTTTGTTTTATTAAAAAATCATTTTTATTATTTAGTAGTTTTTTTGTTATTACTTTTAGTAAGAACCCAGTTTTCTTTGTATTTTTGTTCTTTTTTATTATAAACTAAACCTGGTTTTTCTACATTTTTTATCACGGTAGTACCTGCTGCAATAGTTGTATTTTTTGAAATTGTAATCGGAGCAATTAATTCAGTATTAGAACCTATGAAAACGTTATTACCGATAATAGTTTTTGATTTTTTTAAACCATCATAATTGCATGTAATGCTACCTGCACCAATATTTACTTGAGAACCAATCTCAGAATTACCAATATAACTAAGATGTTTTATTTTAGATTTTTTTTCTATAGTGCTATCTTTCACTTCGACAAAGTTACCTATATGTATTTCATTGTTTATTATAGTATTATTTCTTAAATGGCAAAAAGGTCCTATTATACAACTTTCTCCGATTTTAACATTTTCTATAATGCTGTATTCTCTAATTTGAGATTTGTTTTTAATCATACTATTTTTAATTATACAACCAGCTCCGATTTTAACATGATCACCTAAAATTATATTACCTTCTAATATAACACCGGTATCTATTTCTATATTTTTTCCATGTTTCAACGTTCCTCTTAAGTTAAAATGATCGGGATCTTTTAATATAATTCCAGAAATCATAAGATTTTCAGTTATTTTTTTTTGAATAATTTTTTCTAAAATAGACAATTGGACTTGATTATTAACGCCTAACATTTCTCTGTAATTTAAAGGTTTGACTGTCGAAATAGTATTTCCTTCTAAATAAGCTAAATAAACAATATCTGTAGCATAAAATTCTTGATTAATATTGTTTTTATTAATTTTTAACAGCCATCTTTTTAAATCTTTTCCATTTGCTATAAATGTTCCAGAATATACTTCTTTAATCAATTTTTCTTTATTTTTAGCACATTTATCTTCTATAATACTAATTACTTTTCCTTTTTTTCTTAAAATTCTTCCATATCCTTCTGGGTGTTTTATATTACTCGTTAGTAAACTTAGATTTGATTTTTTTTTAGATTCTTGTAATTTTCTTATAGATTCTTTTGAAATCAATGGCATATCTCCATAAAGAACAATAATGTTTTCATTGTCTGAAAAATTTTTTGATGCTATAATAATAGCATCTCCTGTTCCTTTTTGATGTTTTTGGATTACCCATTCTACAGGAACATTTTTAGTTTGAGATAATATTTTTTTTATATTATTTGTACAAACTAATATGATTTTTGTAGGTTTAATAGATTTTGCTGTGTTTAAAACATATTCTAATATTGTTTTTCCGCCTAATTTATGTAATACCTTTGGGTAATTAGATTTCATTCTACTTCCCTTACCAGCTGCTAGTATAATAATAGTTGTCTTAGTTTGTAACATATATATCCTTTTAATATTTGTTAAAATATATAAATTTTTAAACTACTTTATTTAAAATTATTAAATTTATCAAATTATAATAATTAATTAATGGATATAAATTGATTATTAAAGTATTTCAAGTATATAAATATATTATTTTATATTAAGGTGTGTTATGTATCGAATTATCACAGTAGATCTAGATGGTACTTTATTATCTCCAAAAAATAAAATAACAAAATATACAAAAAAAATCATAAAATTATTAATAAATAAAGGTTTGTATATTATTTTTGCGTCAGGTCGTCATCATGTGGATATGATGCATATTCGAGATAATTTAAATATTAAAATTTTTATGATTACTTCTAATGGAGCTAAAGTTTATGATTTAGACAATACATTAATCTTTGAAAATGATTTAAATACAGACATCGCTCGTAAACTGATTTCTTTAACACATTTAGATTTAGATATTATTACACAGGTTTATCAAAATGATTATTGGTATATAAATAGCAGTAAAATTCAAAATAATTTTTGTTCGAGTTTATCGTCACTTAAATACAAGTATTTTAATCCAGATAAATTTAATTTTAATAAAGTTAGTAAAATTTTTTTTACCAGTAATAATTTTGAAAAATTATTTAATCTTGAAAAATATATCATTGCTTTATTATCGGAAAAAGTGAATGTGAGTTTTTCTGTACCAGGATGTTTAGAAGTTATATCCGGAAAAACTTCTAAAGGATATGGATTAAAATTAATATCTAATCTTTTAGGTATTTCTTTAAAAGAATGTATTACATTTGGCGATGGGATGAATGATTATGATATGTTAAAAATTTCTGGAAAAGCATGTATTATGCAAAATTCAGATTTACGTTTAAAAAATCTTTTACCTGACGCTGAAGTTATTGGTCATAATAAAGATGACAGTGTAGCAATTTTTTTGAATAAAATATTTTTTTTATCAAATGTTTAATTATATAAATATTTTATTCTTAATTAATATTTAAAGTTTTTAAAAAATCCAGGTTGTAATATATGACGAATAAATTTTAAACGATTATTAGCATGTGAAGATATAGAAAAAATAAAATTTTGTATAGTTAATTCTTTTTGTTCGCCACTTCTTACAGCAGCATATAGTCTTTTCCATATACCTTGTCCTAACTTTTTTGTTACAATTAAGTTTTGTTGTTCAAAATTGTCTACTACCCAGTGCGGTAAAGCAGTAATGCCCATTTTTGCTGATACCATTTGTATCAGAAGTGAGGTATTATTTACATTTTTAAATATTGGTATTATTCCTGCTGGTTGTAAAAAAAACTTCCATATATCTAATCTATTACGTTCTACTGGATATGTCATTAATATTTCAGATGATAAATCTTCTGGAACAATTTTTCTTTCTTGTTTCGCTAAAGGATGACTAGGAGATAAAATTAATCGAACTTCAAAATCGAACATAGGTATATAAACTAAATCGTTTTTAGGTAAAACTTCTGAAGTGAATACAATATCTAGTTTACCTTGTTGAAGAGAGGGTTGAGGACTAAAAATCATATCTGAGTAAAAATCTATTTCTACCTTAGGCCAGTTTTTATGAAAAATTTTTAATGCAGGTGTTAGCCAATGAATACAACTGTGACATTCAATAGCAAGTTTAATAACTGTATGATGAGTATATTTACAGTTTTTTATTGCTTTTTCTATCTTAGGTAGTATTTCTGTAGATAATTTTAGTAAGATTTTTCCTTGAATAGTAAATTTAATAGGATTGGTTTTTCTAATAAATAATTTAAAACCTAATCTTTTTTCTAGTTCATTACATTGATGAGAAATAGCTGATGGTGTTTGATGCAATTGAATTGCAGCGGAGTTTAATGAACCGCTATTTTTTAAGATTTGTAGCGTTCGTAGATGTTTTATTTCGATCATGAGATTCCTTCATATCGATAATTAAATATTTTTGCTTGCGTATTTTATTTAATACTAGAATTATAAGATATCTATTTTAAATAAATCAATTATTAAATTATAAATAAATATTTATAAAATAGTTTGATAAGGAGACAAAATGGCTATTACGAATCATATACTTGGATTTCCAAGAATAGGTGTGAATCGAGAACTTAAAAGAGCCCAAGAATCTTATTGGTCTGGTAATATTAAAAAATCAGATTTATTGTTGATAGGAAAAAATTTAAGAAAATACAGTTGGAATAAACAAAAAGAGACTGGAATCGAATATATATCAGTTGGAGATTTTGCTTGGTATGATCATGTTTTAACGACTAGTATGATGTTAGGAAATATACCAGAACGACATCATGATACTAATAATTCTATTGATTTAGATTGTTTATTTCGTATAGCTCGAGGATCTTATCCAGATATTTCTGCATCAGAAATGACTAAATGGTTTAACACTAATTATCATTATATAGTTCCAGAATTTAATAAAGATAGAATACTAAAATTTTCTTGGAATCAACTGTTAGAAGAAACAGATGAAGCTTTATCATTAGGTTATAAAGTTAAACCTATTATTTTAGGTCCTATCACATACTTATGGCTAGGTAAAGTAAAGGGAAAATATTTTGATCGTTTAGATTTACTTGATAATATATTGCCTATATATAAGTATATTTTAAATGAATTATCCAAAAGAAACATTAATTTTGTTCAAATCGATGAACCTGCTTTAGTTTTAGAACTTCCTGATAAGTGGAAAAAGGCTTATTCATATGCTTATAAATATTTACATGGAAAAACTAAAATATTATTAACAACATATTTTGATAGTATTAATCATAATATAGAATTTATTCGTAATTTGCCTGTACATGGTATTCATATTGATTTAGTTTGTGGAAAATATAATTTATTTGATTTTAATAATAAAATTCCTAAAGAATGGACGTTATCTTTGGGAATTATTAACGGGAGAAATATTTGGAAATCAGATCTTTTAAAATGGTTTGAAGTGATCTCTAAAATTACTAAGTTTCGTCAAAATTTGTTGATTAGTTCGTCTTGTTCATTATTACATTCGCCAATTGATTTAAACATGGAAAAAAATTTAGACAAAGAAACCAAGAAATGGTTTTCTTTCGCTATTCAGAAATGTAGTGAATTAAAATTATTGTTAACAGCGTTAAAGGATGATGATACTAGTTTAATTAAACAATGGTGCGATCCCATTTATCAACGTAGTTTTTCTGAAAAAGTTCAAAAATTTGAAGTTCAAAAACGTGTTTCTAAAATTTTAAATAGTAATTTTAATCGTATTAATAATTATTCTATACGTTCTGAAGCACAAAAAACTAAATTTAATTTGCCTATTTTACCTACTACTACGATTGGTTCTTTTCCTCAAACATTAGAAATAAGAAAGTTAAGAAAAGATTATAAAGAAAATGTAATAAATTTTAAAGAATATGAAATAGGTATTAAAAAACATATTTTAGAAGTAATAAGAATACAAGAAGAGCTAGATATTGATGTTCTTGTTCACGGAGAAGCCGAAAGAAATGATATGGTAGAATATTTCGGAGAACATTTAGATGGATTTGTATTCACAGAAAATGGATGGGTTCAAAGTTATGGATCACGTTGCGTCAAACCACCTATTATTATTGGTGATATTAGTCGTCCAAAATCTATCACTATAGAATGGTTAAAATATGCTCAATCTTTAACAAAAAAACCAGTAAAAGGTATGTTAACAGGTCCAGTAACTATTTTATTTTGGTCTTTTCCTAGAGAAGATATTTCATTAAAAATGATGTCTAAACAAATTGGACTAGCATTGCATGATGAAGTTTTAGATTTAGAAAAAAACGGAATTGAAATTATCCAAATTGATGAACCTGCATTACGAGAAGGATTACCTTTGAAAAAAAGTTTATGGAATAAATATTTAGATTGGGCAGTAGATGCTTTTCGTTTAACTTGTTTTGATGTAAAAAATACTACACAAATTCATACACATATGTGTTATTGCGAATTTAATGATATTATGAACTCTATTGCTTTATTAGATGCTGATGTTATTACAATTGAAACAGCACGTTCTGATATGGAATTATTAGAAGTATTTAAAGAATTTAAATATCCAAACGAAGTGGGCCCAGGTATATACGATATTCATTCTTCAAATGTACCTAATGTTAAATCAATTGATATATTATTACAGCAAGCAATGAAGTATATACCATTGAGACGTCTGTGGGTGAATCCAGATTGTGGCTTAAAAACAAGAAATTGGAATGAAACAATATCTTCGTTAAAAAATATGGTAGAAGCTACAAAAAAAATACGAAATATAATTCAAAAAAACCTAATATAAAACAATATTATTTAAAATATTGAATTAACCAAGTCTTAAATCATCTTTTAGATTATTTTATATAAATAAAAATCTAAATGATGATTTAACGAATATAATAATATTTTTTAATTTATTTTTCAAATATTATAGCTATATTTTATTTTTAGTATGATAAAGTTAATGTTTAAAATGACGTTGTTGAGTAAAAATCATTGCTATATTATATTCATTAGCACATTCAATCACTTCTTGATCACGAATTGAACCACCTGGTTGAATAATGCATTTTATTCCAATAGATGTTGCTTTATCCACTCCATCTCTAAAAGGAAAAAACGCATCAGATGCCATCACAGCTCCTGTAGTATCAAATCCTCGATCTTTGGCCTTAAGATTTGCTAATTGAGTTGCGTCTACTCTACTAGTTTGTCCAGATCCTATACTAATAGTTGTTTTATTAAGACCATATAAAATTGCATTTGATTTGATATATTTCACTATTTTCCAACAAAATATAGCATCTTGTAATTCTTTTTCAGTAGGTAATCTTTTCGTCACAAAATTAAATTTTTTTATATCTATTTCACTTTTATCATGTTCTTGCACAAGTAATCCGTTTGTTATTCTTTTGAAATCTATTTGTTCATTATTTTTTTTGAATTTTCCAGTAATTAATATTCTTATGTTTTTTTTCTTTTTTAATATTTCTAAAGATAAATGATTTATTTCAGGTGCAATAATTACTTCAACAAATTGTCTTTGAATAATTTCTTCAGCTGTTTTTACATCTATTATAGAATTAAATGCAATAATTCCTCCAAATGCAGAAATAGGATCTGCTTTATAAGCAGATATATATGCTTTTAATAGAGATGTTTTTTCAGATACTCCACAAGGATTTCCATGTTTCACAATAACACAAGCTGGTTCATAAAACTCTTTAACACATTCTAAGGCGATATCTGCATCAGATATATTATTATAAGATAATTTTTTTCCATGCACTTGATACGATGAACTAATCGTTCCTGGAGTTAAACTATGTTCTTTTATATATAAAGCCGATTTTTGGTGTTGATTTTCTCCATATCTTAAGTTTTGTTTTTTAACAAATTGAAATTTAATTTGATCTGGAAATAAATTTTTTTTATTTTTTTCATTAAATTTATTTTCATTTGTAAAGTATTGTTCGATACTTTTTTCGTAACGAGATGTATATAAAAAAGCTTGATTTGCTAAATACAACCTTTTTTCTATACTGACATAATTATTTTCTATTGAATTAAAAATTAATTTAAAATCAAAAAAATTTACTATAACTATCACATCTTTATAATTTTTGGCAGCAGATCGAACTAATGTTGGTCCTCCAATATCAATTTTTTCAATCATTTCTTCTATTTTGTATTCTTTTTGAATATCAATTTTGTCAAATGGATAAAAATTAACGATTACAATGTCTATTGGTAGTATGTCATATGATTGTATAGTTTTTTGATCTTTATCTCTTCTATATAAAATGCCTGCTATTATTTTAGGGTGCATAGTTTTTACGCGACCATTTAATATTTCTGGAAAATTTGTATATTCTGCAATTTCAATTACAGGTACATTGTGATTTTTTAAATATTTTGCTGTTCCTCCTGTTGCAAGTAAATTAATTTTTTTTTTCAATAAAATTTGTGCAATTTCTAATAAATGTTTTTTATTAGATAAACTAACTAAAGCATTTTTTAATATCTTTTTTGATGACATAATTTTATTTCTTATTTATAAAAGAGTGTTTTAATAAAATTCATTTAAAAAAATTTTAAATATTTTTTAATTATATAGGGGCACTTTGCCCCTTAAAATTTTTTAATGTAATAGATTTTTATTTAATTGCATTTTTTAATGTTTTACCAGATATAAAACTAGGAACTTTTGTTGCAGGAATAATAATTTCTTTTCCTGTTTGCGGATTCCTTCCTGTACGAGAAGCTCTTAAATTCACTTTGAATGTACCAAAACCAACTATTTGTACGGGTTCGCCTTTTTTCAAAGATTCAATAATAGTAGATAGTGTTGATTCTAAAGTAGATTTAACTTGTATTTTCGATAGATTAGACTTTTTAGAAATAATATTAATTAATTGAGTTTTATTCATTATCTGCCCTTTTTATTTAAAAAAATGATAATTAATTTAAATTATATTGATATAAATTTTAATAAAATAATTTATTTTTTTAATTAAAATAAATTCGTTTTAAGATACATTTTATATTTTTAAAAAATATTAAAAGTATATTTAAATTCGTATTTTATATAATTTAAATCGAAAAGTTGTTTGATATTATATTTTTAAAATTGATTTAAAATTAAAAAGATGAATTTAACGAATTAAATAAAATTAAAATATATAATATATCTAAAAAAAAATAAAAAGATAGTGCAAATCAATCATATGTTATTTCTAAAAGAAAAGTTTATTTTTTATATTTTTATAAATTGTTTAGGCTGCTTTACAAAAGCAGCCATATTTTATATTTTTTAAAAAATTATATAGATATAGTTTTATGTAAGAGTAGAATTTAATAGTTCAGATAAACTTGCAGATGCTTCTTCAACACTAACTTGCGAAGATGAATTATTATTTGATATATAATTTTTATTTGTAGATTTTCGACGATGTAATCGTTCTTTATGATATGCATATCCAGTACCTGCTGGAATTAAACGACCAACAATGACATTTTCTTTCAATCCTCGTAGTTCGTCTTTTTTTCCTGCTACTGCTGATTCTGTTAGCACTCTAGTTGTTTCTTGAAATGATGCAGCAGATATAAATGATTCAGTTGCTAATGACGCTTTAGTAATTCCTAATAAATCTCTTGAAAAAGTAGCTAGTATTTTATTTTTTTTATTTAATATACGATTTGCAATTTTTATTCTTGAAAATTCAACTTGTTCTCCATCTAAAAATTCTGAATTTCCTGATTTAATAATTGTTGCTTTTCTAAGCATTTGTCTGACTATAACTTCAATATGTTTATCATTAATTTTTACACCTTGTAAACGATATACTTCTTGTACTTCATTGACAATATATTTAGTTACAGCTTGTACACCTCTTAAACGAAGAATATCATGTGGTGATTCTGGTCCGTCGGATATAACATCACCTCGTTCGACTCGTTCACCTTCAAATACATTTAATTGTCTCCATTTCGGAATCATTTCTTCATACGAATCATTTCCATCTACTGGAGTAATAATTAATCTTCTTTTTCCTTTAGTTTCTTTTCCAAATGAAATGATGCCACTAATTTCAGCTAAAATAGCCAGTTCTTTTGGGCGTCTTGCTTCAAATAAATCCGCTACTCTTGGTAATCCTCCAGTTATATCTTTAGTTCCTCCTGATTCTTGGGGAACTCTTGCTAGAGTATCACCTGAACTAATTTTTACACCATCATTTAATTGTACAATTGCTTTTCCAGGTAGAAAATATTGAGCAGGCATATCTGTTCCTGAAATAAGTACATCATTTCCGTTTGCATCGATAATTTTTAATGAAGGTCTTAAATCTTTACCAATAGACATTCTTTCAGCTGTATCTAATACTACTATTGAAGATAATCCGGTTAATTCATCTGCTTGTCTTGTAATACTTTGACCATCAATCATATCTATAAATCGAACAAATCCATTTACTTCTGTAATTACTGGTATAGTATGAGGATCCCATTTTGCTATAGTTTCTCCAGAGGTAACTTCTTCTCCATTTTTTTTAGCCATTATAGATCCATAAGGTATTTTATAACTTTCTTTTGTCCTGCCAAATTTATCAATAATATTTAACTCTACATTTCTTGATGTTATAACTATTTTTCCTGAAGAATTAGTGACAGATTTTGCATTATTAAGATTTATAATACCTTTATTTTTAATTTGAATACTAGATTCTGTCGCAGCTCTTGAAGCAGCTCCACCAATATGAAATGTTCTCATCGTTAATTGAGTACCAGGCTCTCCTATAGATTGAGCTGCAATTACTCCTATCGCTTCTCCTTTGTTGACTAAATTACCTCTTGCTAAATCTCGACCATAACAATATGCGCATACACCAAAATCAGTATCACAATTAACTACTGATCTAACTTTAATAGTATCTATAGAATTTTTTTCTAATAAATCACACCATTGTTCATTTAATAAAGTATTTCTTTCTATTAATATTTTTTTAGTATTAGGATTTGTTATATTTTCTACAGTGACTCGACCTAAAACTCGTTCGCGTAATGGTTCTTTGACATCTCCGCCTTCTATTAAGGGAGTCATTAAAATACCTTCATGTGTTCCGCAATCTTTTTTTGTGACAACTAAATCTTGCGCTACATCTACAAGTCTACGAGTTAAATAACCAGAATTAGCGGTTTTTAATGCTGTATCCGCTAATCCTTTTCTAGCTCCATGTGTTGAAATAAAATATTGTAACACATTTAAACCTTCTCTAAAGTTAGCTGTAATAGGTGTTTCAATAATAGAACCATCAGGTTTAGCCATTAAGCCACGCATACCAGCTAATTGTCGAATTTGCGCTGCAGATCCTCGAGCTCCTGAATCTGCCATCATAAATATACTATTAAAAGAAGTTTGTTTTTGCGATTCTCCTTTTTTATTTAGAACCAATTCTGCAGATAAGTTTTCCATCATTGCTTTTGCTACTCTTTCATTTGCCGTAGCCCAAATGTCAATAACTTTATTATATCTTTCGCCTGCTGTAACTAAACCAGACTGAAATTGTTCTTGTATTTCAGCTACTTCAATTTCTGCTTCCTGAATAATACTTGATTTTTTTTCTGGTATGACCATATCATTAATACCAACAGATGCGCCTGATCTTGCTGCATAAGCAAAACCTGTATACATAATTTGATCAGCAAAAGTAACAGTAGGTTTTAAACCTAAAATGCGGTAACATGTATTTAACATTTTAGAAATATCTTTCTTCCCTAAAGTTTGATTAACTATGCTAAATGGCAATCCTTTTGGAACAATCATCCATAAAATAGCTCTGCCTACAGTAGTATTAACTATTTTTTTTATAGGAGTTAATTGATTGTCTTCGTTTTTTTGATATTCTATTATTCTAATTTTAATCAAAGAATGCAACTCAGCAACACCTAAATGATATACTTTTTCCGCTTCATGAGAACTGTTTAGAAACATACCTTCTCCTTTTCCATTGATTTTTTCTCGGGTCATATAATACAACCCTAAAACTACATCCTGAGAAGGTACGATAATTGGTTCACCGTTTGCTGGTGATAAAATGTTGTTTGTAGACATCATTAACGCCCTGGCTTCTAATTGAGCTTCAAGTGTTAACGGAACATGAACAGCCATTTGATCGCCATCAAAATCAGCGTTATAAGCAGCGCAAACTAATGGATGTAGTTGTATAGCTTTTCCTTCTATTAACACAGGTTCAAATGCTTGAATACCTAATCTATGTAAGGTAGGAGCTCGATTTAATAATACCGGATGCTCTCGAATAACTTCATCTAAAATATCCCATACTACCGATTCTTCTCTTTCTACCATTTTTTTTGCAGCTTTAATAGTAGTTGCTAAACTTCGTACTTCTAATTTTCCATATATAAACGGTTTGAAAAGTTCTAACGCCATTTTTTTAGGTAGACCACATTGATGTAATCGTAAATAAGGACCAACAGTAATTACTGATCGACCTGAATAATCTACACGTTTTCCAAGTAAATTTTGACGAAATCGACCTTGTTTACCTTTTATCATATCAGCTAAAGATTTAAGAGGTCTTTTATTAGATCCTGTAATAGCTCTACCTCTTCTTCCATTATCTAATAGCGCATCTACAGCTTCTTGTAGCATTCTCTTTTCATTTCGAATAATAATATCAGGAGCAGCTAAATCTAATAATCTTTTTAATCGATTATTTCTATTAATTACTCTACGATATAAATCATTTAAATCAGATGTTGCAAATCTGCCGCCATCTAATGGTACTAATGGTCTTAAATCAGGGGGTAATACCGGTAAAACAGTAAGAATCATCCATTCTGGTTTATTATGAGACTGTATAAATGATTCAATTAATTTAATTCGTTTTGTTAATTTTTTTCGTTTTGTTTCAGAATTTGTTTCATTTAATTCTGTTCGTAAATTTTCACATTCCTTTATTAAATTCATGCCTTTTAGTAATAATTGAATTGCTTCTGCACCCATTTTTGCGTAAAATTCATCTCCAAATTCTTCTAGTGCATCTAAATATTGTTCTTCTGTTAATATTTGATTTTTTTCAAGATGAGTCATACCTGTACTAATGACAACATAAGATTCAAAGTAGAGAACTCTTTCAATATCTCTTAATGGCATGTCTAATAATAAACCTATACGTGATGGTAATGACTTTAAAAACCAAATATGAGCTGTGGGAGAAGAAAGTTCTATATGTCCCATTCTTTCACGTCTTACTTTACTTTGTGTAACTTCCACGCCGCATTTTTCACAAATAACACCTCGATGTTTTAATCTTTTATATTTTCCGCATAAACATTCATAATCTTTAACTGGACCAAAAATACGAGCACAAAATAATCCATCTCTTTCTGGTTTAAATGTTCGGTAGTTAATGGTTTCTGGTTTTTTAACTTCGCCAAATGACCAAGATCTAATAACATCTGGTGATGCTAATGAAATTTTAATAGCATCAAAGTCTTCAGTTTTAGTTTGGGCTTTTAAAAATTTTAGTAAATCTTTCACGCATGAGCTCTCGTTGGAGTGAAATTTTTGAAGGTTTTAAATCTATGTGTGCACTGGATATATTAAATATTCTTTTATTCGTTTTCTAGTTCAATATTAATTCCTAACGAGCGAATTTCTTTTAATAAAACATTAAATGATTCTGGCATTCCAGGTTCCATTTGATGATTACCATCTACAATATTTTTATACATTTTAGTTCTTCCATTGACATCATCAGATTTAACAGTTAACATTTCTTGTAATGTGTAAGAGGCTCCGTATGCTTCTAATGCCCACACTTCCATTTCACCAAAGCGTTGTCCACCAAACTGAGCTTTTCCACCTAGTGGCTGTTGAGTTACAAGGCTATAGGAGCCAGTTGAACGAGCATGCATTTTATCATCTACTAAATGGTTTAATTTTAACATATACATATAACCAACAGTAACTGGTCTTTCAAATTTTTCACCTGTTCTTCCATCAAAGAGAAAAATTTGTCCAGATTCCGGTAAATTTGCAAATTGTAACATTTTTTTTATTTCATGTTCTTTTGCCCCATCAAATACTGGTGTTGCAACAGGAACTCCTTTTTTTAAGTTTTGTGCTAAATGCAATATTTCTTCATCTGAAAATTCCTCTAAATTCACTTTTTGTCTTAAATTTTCTCCTAAATTAAAAGTTTTTTGAATAAATCTTCTTAATTGAGATATTTTTTCTTGTTTTTTGAGCATGTTATTAATTTGATCACCAATTCCCTTAGCAGCCATTCCTAAATGTGTTTCTAATATTTGCCCAATGTTCATACGTGATGGAACTCCTAAAGGATTCAATACAATGTCTACTGGTATGCCATTTTCATCATATGGCATATCTTCAACAGGATTGATTTTAGAAATAACTCCTTTATTTCCGTGTCTTCCAGCCATTTTATCACCGGGTTGTATTTGGCGTTTTACTGCTAAGTATACTTTTACTATTTTTAAAACTCCTGGTGCAAGATCATCACCTTGTGTAATTTTTCTGCGCTTTATTTCTATTTTTTTTTCGAACTCTTTTTTCAATTCATTATGTTGTTGTATAAATTTTTCCATTTCTTGCTGTTTATTTTCTTGTTTTACATTAATTCTAAGCCATTTTTCAAAAGGTAATTGATTTAACTGCTCTATTTCAACGTTGCAAGATAACAAAGTGTTTTTAATTTTTAAAAATAAGCTTAATTGAAATATTTTAAATTCTTCTGTAAGATCTTTTTTTGCTTTCTTAAGTTGCATATCTTCAATTTCTAACGTTCTTTTATCTTTTTTTACACCATCACGTGTAAAAATTTGAACATCAATTACAGTTCCAGATACCCCATTGGGAACCCTTAATGATGAATCTTTTACATCAGATGCTTTTTCACCAAAAATAGCACGTAATAATTTTTCTTCTGGAGTTAATTGTGTTTCTCCCTTAGGGGTTACTTTTCCTACTAAAATATCTCCTCCGGTTACTTCAGCACCAATATAAACAATACCTGATTCATCTAATTTGCATAAAGCAGCTTCTCCTACATTAGGTATATCTGAGCTGATTTCTTCAGGTCCTAATTTAGTATCTCTAGATATACAGGATAGTTCTTGGATATGAATTGTAGTAAATCGATCTTCTTGTACAACTTTTTCTGAAACCAAGATAGAATCTTCAAAGTTATATCCATTCCAAGGCATAAAAGCGACTCGCATGTTTTGTCCTAATGCAAGTTCACCTAAATCAGTTGATGGTCCATCTGCTAAAACATCTCCTTTGTTTATTTTTTCATTTAATTGAACACATGGTTTTTGATTAATACAAGTATTTTGATTGGAACGAGTATATTTTGTTAAATTATAAATATCTATACCTGCTTCTCCTAAGTATGTTTCATCTTCGCTAACTTTAATTATAATTCGTGAAGCATCTACATATTGAACAATACCACTTCTTTTTGCGACAATTGTAACCCCAGAATCTACTGCTACTGCTCTTTCCATGCCTGTTCCTACTAAAGGTTTATCAGTTTTTAAAGTAGGTACTGCTTGACGTTGCATATTAGCTCCCATTAAAGCTCTATTTGCATCGTCATGTTCAAGGAAAGGAATTAAAGATGCTCCAACAGATACTATTTGTTGAGTAGAAACATCCATATAATCAACTTGATTGCAATTAAATAAGCTTGATTCTCCTTTATGTCTACAAGTTACTAAATCATCTACAAAAAAATTATTTTTATCTATGTTCGTATTAGCTTGTGCAATAATATAATTTCCTTCTTCTATTGCAGATAAATAGTGTATTTCTTGTGTAACTAATCTATCTTTTACCTTTCTATAAGGTGTTTCTAAAAAACCATATGAATTAGTTCTTGCATATACTGATAAAGAATTAATTAATCCAATGTTAGGACCTTCCGGAGTTTCTATCGGACAAACTCGACCGTAATGTGTTGGGTGAACATCTCTTACTTCAAAACCAGCTCTTTCTCTAGTTAAACCACCTAATCCTAAAGCTGAAATTCTTCGTTTATGTGTAATTTCTGATAAAGGATTATTTTGATCCATAAACTGAGATAATTGACTCGAACCAAAAAATTCTTTTACAGCTGCAGATATTGGTTTTGCGTTAATCATATCTTGCGGCATTAAAGTTTCTAAATCACCTACTGACAACCTTTCTTTGACAGCTCTTTCTACTCTTACTAAACCCAGTCTAAATTGATTTTCAGCCATTTCTCCTACTGATCTAATTCTTCTGTTTCCCAAATGATCGATATCATCTACTTCTCCTTTTCCGTTTCGGATATCAATTAATTTTTTTATCACATCAATAATATCTTCTTTATTTAAAGTGCCTAACCCTTCAATTTTTTCACGTGATAAAGATCTATTAAATTTCATACGCCCAACAGATGAAAGATCATATCGATCTTCAGAAAAAAACAAATTTTCAAATAGATTTTCTGTAGCTTCTTTTGTCAGGGGCTCTCCAGGTCTCATGACTCGATAAATTTCCATCAATGCACTTGTTCTATCATTTGATGAATCAATACGAAGTGTTTCTGAAATATATGGTCCATGATCTAAATCGTTAGTAAAAAGGGTTTCAATATATGAAAAATTTAATTTCTGTAATTTTATGAGTACTTCTAAAGATAACTCTGTATTAGCTGCGATAATTATTTCTTTTGTAATTGGGTGTAAGTAGTTTTTTGATACTATTCTTCCTAAAATATATTCTACTGGAACTATAATCGATGTAATTTTAAACTTTTTTAATTCTTGTATATGTCGTGCAGTGATTCGACGACCTTTTTTTACATAAATTTTTCCATTTTTTTCGATATCAAAAGAAGCAGTTTCTCCCCTAAGCCTTTCTGATACCAATGCCAATTCAATTTTTTCATTATCTATTTTAAAAATATTTTTTTCAAAAAATAAATTTAATATTTCTTCTGTATTATAGTTAAGAGCACGTAAAATAATAGTTACTGGTAATTTTCTTCGTCTATCAATTCTAACAAATAAAATATCTTTTGGATCAAATTCAAAGTCTAACCAGGATCCTCTGTAAGGAATAATACGAGCGTTATATAAAACTTTTCCTGAAGAATGTGTTTTTCCTTTATCACTATCAAAAAATACACCAGGACTTCTATGTAATTGAGATACAACAACTCTTTCTGTACCATTAATTATAAAAGTTCCATTATTTGTCATTAATGGTATTTCGCCCATATATACTTCTTGTTCTTTAATATCTTTAACTGTAGGTTCTAATATATCACGTTCATAAATAACTAATCTCAATTTTACTCTTAACGGTGCAGAATAAGTGGCACCTCGTATTTGACATTCTTTAACATCAAATGTTGTTTCTCCTAATCGATAACTGACATATTGCAATTCAGAATTGCCATTATAACCGCGTATAGGAAATACTGATTGGAAAGCTGCTTCTAATCCATGTTGTCCGTCTGGATCTATTTTAATAAACTTTTTATAAGAATTCAGTTGAATCGAAAGAAGATATGGTATATCCAAAATTTTAGGACGTTTTCCAAAATCTTTACGAATACGTTTTTTCTCGGTATAAGAGTAAACCATAGGATTCCTATGCTCGTTGAGAGACAAATAAAAGTTAATGTTATTGTCTTTTAATCTGAAGAAGAGATATTTTTTTTATTTTAATTGTTAATTTTTATTTTTTTAAATAATTTCATTTTGAAAAATTTTTTTAAAATTTTGTAAATATTCTTTATTATATAAAAGGGCTGGTGAATTAAAAACACCAGCCTATGTGGAAGTTAATTACAATAAAATATATAATTTTATTTAATTTCGATTTCAGCGCCAGCAGATTCTAAAGTTTTTTTAAGTGATTCTGCGTCTTGTTTGTTAATATTTTCTTTTATGACAGTTGGTGCAGATTCTACTAAATCTTTAGCTTCTTTAAGCCCTAAACCAGTTGCGCTACGCACACTTTTAATAACTGAAACTTTATTTGGACCAATAGCTTTTAAAAAAACATCAAATTCTGTTTTTTCTTCAGCAGCTTTTTGTTCGTTGCTGTTATTAGACTGCATAGACATATTTGCAGAAATTCCAAATTTTTTTTCCATTTCTGAGATAAGTTCTACAACATTCATAATAGACATTTCTGATATAGCTTCTAAAATTTGTTCTTTAGTAATAGACATAACAATAATTCCTAATAACAATTAGAATTATTTTAGATGTTAATAAATACATCAAAAATAATAACCTCTTTTACGAGGTTTCTTTTTTCCGTTTTATAGCAGATAATGTATAAATCAGTTTTCCAGCAGCTGATATTTTTAAGATTAATAAAAGTTTTGCTATTGCTTCTTCATAAGTTGGCATATCTGCAAGTTGATTGATTTCTAAATTAGATAGTAGTTTACCCTCAAACACTCCTCCTGTAATTTTAAATTGTTTATTTTTTTTTTCAAATTTTTTAAATAATCGAGCTCCACTGCCTGGATGATTTGTCGAGTAAGCTATAAAAGTAGATCCTTTTATAATTTTTTTTAAGCACTCAAAAGTTGTATTCTTAACTGCTAAAGATAATAAAGTATTACGAACAACGCTCATTTTTACGCCTAATTTACGTCCTAATTTTCTTAATTGATTTATTTGGTTTGCAGAAATTCCTTGAGAGTTGGCAATTACAGCTGATAAAGCTGAATTAGAAATTTGATTTATTTTAGAAACAATTGTTTTTTTTTTGTTAAGATTTAATGCCATTTTATCGTATTCTCCTATATTTTAATTTAGAGAAAAGATGTTTTATTAAGTATACTAATTAAAGCAATGATTGGGATTAGTATTATTGTTTCTTTGTGATTATAAAAAATTTATTAAAATAAATTTTAAATTTTTTTTAAAAGGGGATATCATTATAAATAATTTTTTTTCTACCGTAAAGTAAAAGATATTATTATAAAGATAGACTCGATTGGTCTAAAGTTAAACCAACTCCCATAGTACTAGATAGGACAACTTTTTTTATATATATTCCTTTTGATTGTGGTGGTTTAGCTTTTTTTATTGATTCTAAAAAAGTATTTAAATTATCTTTGATTTGATTTTTTTCGAAGTTAATTCTTCCGATAGTAGCATGAACGATTCCATTTTTATCATTTCGATAATAAATTTGTCCTGTTTTTGCATTTTTAATTGCTTCAGCAATGTTTGTTGTAACTGTACCCAATTTAGGATTAGGCATTAATCCGCGAGGCCCTAATATATGACCTATTTGTGTCACAACTTTCATTGCATCAGGCGATGCAATAGCAGTATCAAACATAACACCTTCTTTTTGTATTTTTTTAGATAAATCTTCCATTCCAATATATTCTGCGCCAGATTTTTTAGCTATTTCAATATTTTCACCTTGAGTAAATACAGCTACTTTAATAGAACGACCTATACCGTGTGGTAATATGGTAGTTCCTCGAATGTTTTGATCTGATTTTTTTGCATTTATTCCTAAATTAATAGCAATATCAATACTTTCGATAAAACTTACTTTTGATGCATTCTTTAGTAGTGTAATTAATTCATCAATATTATACATTTTTTCAATATTAATATTTTTTTTCATTATATTCATACGTTTATTAATTTTAATCATTATTAATCCTCAATAATTAAACCCATAGATTTAGCAGTCCCTTTAATAGATTGAATCATATTTTGAATATTTGAACCAGTCATGTCTTTTCTTTTGATTTTAGCTATTTCTTCAATTTGTAAATTTGTGACTTTTCCTTTTGTTTCTATTTTAGGTTTACTAGATCCTGATTTAATTCCAGCAGCTTTTTTTAATAAGATAGAAGCTGGAGGTGTTTTTGTAATAAATGTAAATGAACGATCCGAATATACTGTGATGATCACTGGTATCGGCAAACCTTTTTCTAAGCTTTCTGTTTTTGCATTAAACATTTTGCAAAATTCCATAATATTTACTCCTTTTTGTCCTAATGCAGGACCTATTGGAGGGCTTGGATTAGCCATTCCAGCGGATACTTGAAGTTTTATATAAGATTGTATTTTTTTTGCCATGTTAATATTCTCTTGAATAAAATATTTTTAATTTTTTTCAACTTGTCTAAAATCTAATTCTACAGGAGTAGATCTTCCAAAAATAGATACAGATACTTTTAATCTGCTTTTTTCATAATCTACTTCTTCTACAACTCCGTTAAAATCTGCAAAAGGGCCATCATTTACCCGAATCATTTCTCCAGGTTCAAATAAAGTTTTAGGTCTTGGTTTATCACCAATTTGACGAAGTCTATTAACAATAGTTTCTACTTCTTTATTACTAATTGGTGATGGTTTATCTGATTTACCTCCAATAAAACCTAGTACTCTAGGGATGTTTCTAATTAAATGCCATGTTGTATCTGTCATAATCATTTGAATTAAAACATATCCTGGAAAAAATTTATATTCACTTTTTCTGCGTTGTCCACCTCTAATTTCAACAACTTCTTCAGCAGGCACCATGACTTCCCCAAAAAAATCTTGCATTTTATTTAATTTAACATATTCTCGTATTGATTGAGCAACGCGTCCTTCAAAACCAGAAAAAGCTTGTAATACATACCATTTTTTATTTGAACTTTCGTGCATTTTTATAACCTTAAACTATTTTTATAACCTTAAACTAATAAAAAATGCTATTAAACGGAATATAATATTATCTATACCCCATAAAATGAGTGACATAAACATTGTCACAAAAATAATGATAAGTGTAGTATATAAAGTTTCTTTATATTTCGGCCATATTATTTTTTGCATTTCACTTTTTGATGCCTTGATATATAATAAAATAGATTTTCCTTTTTCTGTATAAATTAAAATTCCAATTGTACAGATAATTAAAAAAATTATTAATGCAGTTCGGATAAAAAAGTTTACTTTAATAAAATAATAGTTAACTAAAATACATAAAATAAAATTTATAAATATAAAAATCCATTTTATTCTTTCTGTATTTTTAAAGTTTTTTTTATTAGAAATTGATAGATTCATAGTTTCCCCTGCGAATTACAAAAAATGAAATAGTCAAAAAAATATGTTAGAATTTTAAATATTTTATTTTTTATAGTACACATTTTAAAAAATATTTTGAAAAATTAAAATCGTTTTTAAAGATACATTGATTTTAGGATTTATAAAATTTACATTAGGTGAGATATGTGAATTGAATACTATTTTTTTTGAATTTTTATATTTTTTAAAATGCTGATACCCAGATTTGAACTGGGGACCTCACCCTTACCAAGGGTGTGCTCTACCTGCTGAGCTATATCAGCAGTAAATTTTTTTAGCGGTCAGCGGGAATCGAACCCGCATCATCAGCTTGGAAGGCTGAGGTAATATCCATTATACGATGTCCGCATTTTTGGTGGGGGAAGGATTCGAACCTTCGAAGTCTGAGACGGCAGATTTACAGTCTGCTCCCTTTGGCCGCTCGGGAACCCCACCTATTAAATTTGCCGGCTACCGGAATCGAACTGGTGACCTACTGATTACAAGTCAGTTGCTCTACCTTCTGAGCTAAGCCGGCTTATTTAAGATTATTTTAAAATAAATTTTTCTACTTAATATTATATGTTGTTTCTTTTTTATTGCAAGGTTTTTTAAAAAATAATTTTTATATTAAATAGTTTCTTAGTTAAATTTAATATGTTTCAAATAAATAATTGAACTCATAAACTTTTAAGTGAAATATTTTTTAAAAGTTTTACTTTTCCTGATGAATTAATAAAATCTATCTCAGGTTCTAGTAATATTTTAAATTTTTTTAAAATAGATTTTTGTATTATTTTAGCTAGTATTAAAATTTCTTTTGGCTTTGCTATTTTTCGATTAATTAATACAAGTTTTTGTTTTTTGTAAATAGCTGCATCTCCAATTTGAATTTTATTAAAATTACATTTTTCAATTAACCATGCAGCTGAAATTTTTATAGATCCATCAATTTGAAAATAGTGCGGTATGTTGAAATATAAAGATAAATGTTTTTTTAAATGTTTTTTAGAAATAATTGGATTTTTAAAAAAACTACCTGCATTTCCTAGTTTATTAATATTAGGTAATTTTTTTTTTCTTATTCGACATATACTATTATATATTGTATATGGATTTATTTTATTTATATTAATGTTTTTTAAAAGCGAATGAAAAATAATAGGATTCCAATTTTTTAATATTTGTATACCAACGGCAATCACTGCGTATCCTTTTGTATATTTGTATTTAAAAAGACTATTACGATAAGAAAATTTACATAAGTTTTTTTCAATTCTTATTATTTTAGAATTTTTTAAAGAAATAATATCTACGTATTGGCATATATTTTTTAACTCTAAACCATATGCACCAATATTTTGAATCGCAGCAGAACCTAAACAACCAGGAATTAATGCTAAGTTTTCTAATCCAAAAAAACCCATTCTTAAAGTATATTTAACTAAATCATGCCATTTTTCTCCAGAAAAAACATGTAATAACCAAGAATTTTTTTTTTCTTTAACTTGAATTCCTTTAATTCTATTAATAATAACTATGCCTTTGTAATTTTCTAAAAATAATACATTACTACCTTCCCCTAAAATAATGTAAGGAATATGAGAGTAATAACATTTTTTACAAATCTCAATTAATGATTTAATAGTTTTAATGAAAATAACTTTTTTTGCTGTTACATCAATGGAAAATGTGTTTAAATTTTTTAAAGATTTTTGATAGATTTGATTTTTATACATATAAATTAAATATTATTAATGTTATTTAATAAAGATATTATTTTTTTTCAATATAAAATCATACATTTATTTATGATATGATACAAAAATAAAATATTTTAATGGAGCTGTTAAAATGAGTTTTTTAAAAAGTACATATTATCAAGATATAATGAATCAAAAATTAAATAATTTAAATAAAAAAATACAATGTTCTTTTGAGTTTTTTCCGGCTAAAAATATAAATTTAGAAAGTAAATTGTTTTCTTCTGCAATTAAATTAAGTGAATTAAAACCATTTTTTTTTTCTGTTACCTATGGAGCAAATAGTGGTGAACGTGAAAAAACATATGAAATTGTAAAAAAAATTCATCAAAAAACAGGCGTGATAACAGCTCCTCACTTAACTTGTGTTGATTCAACATATACTGAATTAGAGCAGATAGCAAAGTTTTATTGGGAAAATGGTATTCGAAGTATATTTGCATTAAGAGGGGATTCTAATAATGTACATCATAAACATGCAATGTATGCTTATGACTTAGTTGTTTTATTGAAAAAAATAGCTGATTTTGATATTTCTGTAGCAGCTTATCCAGAAACACATCCAGAAGCAAAAAATGCTAAATCTGATATTATTAATTTACAAAAGAAAGTAAATGCAGGTGCTAATAGAGCTATTACTCAGTTTTTTTTTAATACTGATATTTATTTACGATTTCGAGATAATTGTCTTAAAAATAATATAAATGTTGAAATTATACCAGGTATATTACCTATTTATAATTTCGAACAACTAAAACGATTTGCTAAAATGACTAATGTTAGTATTCCATCTTGGATGTTTGAAATTTTTCGTGGACTATCTAATGATTTAGCAACTCAAAGAATTATAGGTTCGAGTATACTTATAGATATGATAAAAAACTTATCTATTGAAGGTGTAAAAAATTTTCATTTTTACACTTTAAATCAATCAGATATAGTATATTCTATATGTCGTTTATTTGGTTTTTAAAATTATATAAATTATTTTATTTTAACAGCAAAATTTAACGATCAATTTTTTTAGAATATTTTTTGTAGGATCAATGAAAGAATAATGTAGATATTCGTCTGGGTGATGTGCTTGATCAATAGAACCAGGACCTAAAATTAATGTAGGTGCAATTTTTTTTAAAAATGGTGCTTCTGTGCAATAATTCACAGTTGTAGATTTTATTTTAAAGAGATTTTCTATTTTTTTAACTATATGATGTTTTTTAGATATTTCATACGCAGGAATAGGAAAAAAAATATTTTTTAAAAAAATTCGATTTGGCCATTTTTTTTTAATTTTTTTTAGTGTGTCTTTTAATAACGTTTCAAGTGTTTCAAAGCTTAGCTGAGGTATAGGTCGTATTTCAAAAGTTATACTACATAATGAACAAATACGATTGATTGGAGCATTACCTTGTATAGATCCAAAGTTCATAGTTGGATGCGAGATAGAAAAATCTTGATGTAAGTATTTTTGTTTTATATATTTTTTTAAGTTAATTAACTGTTTTATTATTTCATATGAAATTTCAATGCTATTCACACCATTAGAAGGATTGCTTGAATGCCCAGTATCTCCAAAAATATCAATTTTATATGCAATATGACCTTTATGAGCATTTATTATTTTTAAACATGTTGGCTCACCAATGATAATACAATCTGGTTTAATCTTTGTAGATTTAGAAAAATATCTTGCTCCAGACATATCTGTTTCTTCATTAGCAGTAGCAAGTATATAAATTGGTTTTTTAATTTTTTTTATATTTATAGAGGATATCACATCTAATAAAAAAGCAAAAAATCCTTTCATATCTACTACACCTAATCCATATATTTTATCATTTTTTTCAGTTAATTTAAAAGGATCTGTAGTCCATGTATTTTCGTCAAAATTGACAGTATCTGTATGACCCGAAAATAATAATCCTCCTCTTCCTACTCCAAACGAGGATAACATATTAAATTTATTTGTATTAGGTATATTTTTTATTTGTATTGAAAAATTTAATTCTGAAAAATAATTTGATAGTAAATCAATTAAAATTTTGTTACTTAAATCTATTGTTTTGTTTTCACTGCTAATTGTAGGTATTTGAATCAATGATTTATATATTTCAATAAAAGAAGGTATTTTTCTTGTCATCTGATAAAACTTATTAGGATTTTTATCTATTAAAACATATCTTTCTTATAAAGTAAAAATACTAATAAAATTAACAATAAGTGTAGATTATTTTTTATTTAAATAATTTAATAAACTCATTTTTTATTTTCTAAGGTTTTTAAACGTATGTTAAATGTTTTAATTGTTGGTGGAAGTGGATACTCGGGAGCAGAGTTAGTTAATTATATTTATCATCATAAATTTGCTAAAATAAAAAAAATTTTTGTTTCTAAAGATAGTATAAATATAGGAAAATTGTTTTCTGATTTACATCCAGAATACACGAACATTATAAATTTGCCATTTGAGTCTATTGAAAATTTTTTTTTAATTAAAGAGCATATAGATGCTGTATTTTTGGCTACAGACCATCATGTTAGTCATGCCTTAGTTCCTTTTTTTATGAAGTATAATTGTTTTGTATTAGATCTATCTGGTGCATATAGGATGAATAATGTTAATGTTTATTCAGAATATTATGGTTTTGTTCACCTCTATAAAAATATCTTAAAAAAATCTGTTTATGGATTAGCTGAATGGAACTATAAAAAAATTCAAAAAGCTAAATTAATTGCTGTACCGGGTTGTTATGCCACTTGTATACAATTAGCACTAAAACCATTGATAGAAGTGAATGTTTTATCTAAATCATATATTCCTATAATCAATGCTGTTAGCGGTGTCAGTGGAGCTGGTAGACATCCAAATATTAATAATAGTTTTTGTGAAGTTAGTTTAGCTCCATATAATATTTTTAAGCATCGTCATACTCCCGAAATGATAGAAAAGTTAGGAATTCCAGTAATTTTTATTCCACATTTAGGACCGTTTTCAAGAGGTATCATCGCTACTATCACATGCAAATTAACAAAAAATCTTAAATTAACTCAAATCTATAATATATATAATGATTTTTATAAAGATAAATCATTAATTAGAATACATCAAAATACTTTTCCAAGTATTAAAGGAATAGTGAAATTACCATTTTGTGACATTGGATTTACTATTAATAATGAATATCTTGTTATTATAACAGCTGAAGATAATTTATTAAAAGGAGCGGCTGCTCAAGCAGTACAATGTTTTAATATTCGTTTTGGCTTTTCTGAAACAGAATCAATTATTTGATGAGGTATTTAATGATTTGTCCTTTAGTTATTAAGTTAGGCGGTGTTCTTTTAGAAAGTAACGATGCAATGATAGATTTATTTAAAGCTATTTATGATTATCAAAAATCTAATAAACGAGATATTTTAATTGTTCACGGAGGTGGACGATTAATAGATAATTTAATGAATAAGCTATCTTTACCAGTTAAAAAAAAAAATGGACTACGTATTACTCCTTATGAACATATTAATATTATTACAGGTGTTTTAGCTGGAACAGCTAACAAAATTCTTTTAGCATGGGCATTAACAAGTAAAATTAATGCTATAGGATTATGCTTATCTGATGGAAAAAGTACAAACATAGATATATTAGATAAAGATTTAGGTCATGTTGGAAAAATTACGCCAGGATCTCCTGTTTTTTTATTACATTTATTTAAACAAAATATTTTGCCAATTATAAGTTCTATAGGTATAACTAGTGATGGAAAATTAATGAATGTAAATGCTGATTTAGCTGCAACAGCATTAGCAAAAACTTTAGAAGCTCATTTAATTTTATTGTCAGATATTAGTTCAATATTAGATGGTAAAGGACAAAGAATTAAAGAAATTAATAATGCAAAAGCTAAAAAATTAATTTCTCAAGGAATTATTACTGATGGTATGATTGTTAAAGTGCATGCAGCTTTAGATGCAGCTGCAAGTTTAAATCGTTCGGTAGATATTGCAAGTTGGCAAAATACAGAAAATTTAAAATTTTTATTTAATGGAAAAAATATTGGGACACGAGTTTTAGTATA
The DNA here is from genome assembly GCF_005083345.1 of Buchnera aphidicola (Aphis nasturtii). Classification (NCBI taxonomy): domain Bacteria; kingdom Pseudomonadati; phylum Pseudomonadota; class Gammaproteobacteria; order Enterobacterales; family Erwiniaceae; genus Buchnera; species Buchnera aphidicola. Next base: position 53,202 of record NZ_CP034888.1, read on the forward strand.
GTTCAATTACAGTATAGGTATAGAAAAATGAATAATAATCTTGAAAAAGTTGTATTAGCATATTCAGGTGGTTTAGATACTTCTGCTATCATTCCTTGGTTAAAAGAAACTCATAAAGTAGATGTTATTGCTTTTGTAGCAGATATCGGTCAATCAAAAAATGATTTAGATGGTATTAATGAAAAAGCCTTGCAATCTGGTGCGTCAAGTTGTCATATTTTTGATTTAAAAAATGAATTTATAGAAAATTATGTTTTTCCTATATTAAAAACTGGTTCTTTATATGAAGGTAATTATCTATTGGGAACAGCTTTAGCTAGACCGATTATAGCAAAAAAACAAGTAGAATTTGCTTTAAGCATTGGAGCTAAGTTTTTATGCCATGGTGCTACTGGAAAAGGTAATGATCAAGTGCGTTTTGAAATGGCTTATTCAGCATTAGCTCCTGATCTTATAGTAATAGCTCCTTGGAGACATTGGAATTTGAATTCAAGAGAATCACTATTAGAGTACCTACATAAAAAAAATATTCCTACTACGGCAACATTAGAAAAAATTTATAGTAAAGATGAAAATATTTTGCATATTTCTACAGAAGGTGGTTTGCTTGAAAACCCTTGGAATAGAACAAATTCTGATTGCTGGAGTTGGACTGTAGATCCAGAACATGCCCCAGAAAAACCAGAATATATTTTACTTCATATAGATAAAGGAGTTGTGGTATCGATTAATAATAAACATTTTACTCCTTTACAATGTATCAAGAAATTAAATATTATTGGATCTAATCATTCTATAGGTCGATTAGATGTCGTTGAAAATAGAATTATTGGAATTAAATCTAGAGGTTGTTATGAAACTCCAGGTGGAACTATTATCCATACTGCTTTAAGAGCAATTGAACAGTTAGTGTTTGATCGAGAAAGTTTTAATTGGCGAGAAAAAATTGCTTTAGAAATGTCATCTGTAGTTTATGATGGTCGATGGTTTACTCCAATCCGTGAATCTTTACAAGCTGCTTCAGATTCATTAGCTTCTTCATTAAATGGAGAAGTAGTTTTAAAATTGTACAAAGGCAATGTAATTGCTGTTCAAAAAAAATCTTTACATTCATTATACTCTCAAGAATATGCAACTTTTAGTAAAGATGAAGTTTATAAACATTCAGATGCAGAAGGCTTTATTCATTTATTTTCTCTTTCTTCTAGAATACGTGCTTTAAATAAGTTAAAATAATTTTATAAAAATTTATTATTCAATTCATTACTTTAATTAGAGAACATATATGTCGCTTTGGGGTGGAAGATTCCTCGATGAATCTAATAAATTATTTAAAAGATTTAATACTTCTTTATCATTTGACTATATTTTAGCTCAAGAGGATATATTTGCTTCAATTGCTTGGTCTAAAACTCTTTTGGAAATTGGTATATTAACTCAAAAAGAGCAAAATAAAATAGAATCTGCATTGATTTCTTTAAAACAAGATATTTATGAAAACCCAGAAAAGATTCTGAAAAGTGATTGTGAAGACATTCATAGCTGGGTCGAAATAAATCTTATTAAAAAAATAGGAGAACTAGGGAAGAAATTACATACAGGCAGAAGTCGTAATGATCAAATTACAACAGACTTAAAATTATGGTGTAAAAAAAATATTCAGATTTTGTTAGAAAGTATTTTAAATCTTCAAAAACAATTTATTTTAGTTGCTGAACAATATCATGATATAATATTGCCTGGATATACTCATTTGCAACGTGCCCAACCCATTACTTTTGCATATTGGTGTTTAGCGTATGTTGAAATGTTAAAGCGTGATTTTAGTCGTTTAGAAGATACTCTAAAAAGATTAGACGTCAGTCCATTAGGATCCGGTGCTTTATCTGGTACAGCATGGAATATTGACCGTGAAAAATTAGCATTATATATGGGTTTTAGTGCTGCTACTAATAATGCATTAGATAGTGTTTCAGATAGGGATTATGTTATAGAGCTATTAGCTTCGGCTTCAATTAGTATGATGCATTTATCTAGATTTTCTGAAGATTTAATTTTTTTTAATTCTAGTGAAGCAAGTTTCATTGAATTATCTGATTCTGTTACATCAGGATCATCATTAATGCCTCAAAAAAAAAATCCAGATGCTTTAGAACTAATACGTGGAAAGTGTAGTCGTGTATATGGAGCTTTATTTTCTATTTTAATTGTTTTAAAAGCTTTACCACTATCTTACAATAAAGATATGCAAGAAGATAAAGAAAGTCTTTTTGATGCAATTAAAACTTGGAATAATTCTTTATTAATGGCTATTTTAGTTTTAAAAAATATAAAATTAAATAAGCTACTATGCTATCAAGCAGCAGAAAAAGGTTACTCTAATGCTACAGAAGTAGCAGATTATTTAGTTAAAAAAGGAATTACTTTTCGAGAAGCTCATTATATATCTGGTAAAATAGTATTGCATGCTATAAATGAAACGAAAGCTTTAAAAGATTTAGATTTATCTGAATTTAAAAAATATAGTCATCTTATAGAAAATGATATATATCAACATATTACTTTAGAATCATGTATTGAAAAACGTATCGCTAAAGGCGGAGTTGCATTCAATCAAGTACAAAAAGCAATTAAAAAAGAAAAAATTCGATTAAATATTGTATAACTTTGTTACCCAGCCCATAAAAGTACAATAGTTATCTTTTAATCTTATATTTTAGGGCATTTAAATTTTTTTAAATGCCAAAATTAATGCTATTTAAATATAAAATTATTTTTCCATTTATAAAATGTAGGATTTTCTTTTGTGAACGACATATTATTTTTTATATCTAATAATTTCATCCTTAGTATTATATGGTTTGTTTTGCTCAATATAACTATTTTTTTAATTTTTAAACAATTTTTTTTAAAAGCAAAAATAATTAATAATTTTTATGCTATAAAATTAATTAATGAAAGAAACGCTAAAATAATTGATACACGATCTTTAGAATTGTATAATGCAGGTCATATTGTAAATGCAATTCATATTCCATTAAACAATATTTCTTTAAAAAAAATTCAAGAATTAAATTTATCTACTCTTAGACCTGTCATTCTTATAATTAATTCATCAGAAAAAAATAATAAATATATTAAAAAGTTTATTGATAATGGAATAAAAAATATTTATATTTTACAAAATGGAATGGATGCTTGGAATATAGAAAATCTTCCTGTAATTACAAATTAAAAAAATTACTAGATATTTTAAAATCAAATTTTAATTAAATATTAAGAATTGGAATAGTTTATGTTAGAAGAACAGTTAAAAAAAAAAGTTTTTGTAATTCAGCGGATTTATGTAAAAGATATTTCTTTTGAGGCACCGAATACACCAGAAATTTTTGAGCAACAATGCATTCCAACTATGAAATTTAATATAAATACAGATATTAAAAAATTACAATTAAATCTTTTTGAAATTGTTTTACAAGTTAGAGTAATAGTAGAAAGTAAAAAAGATTTAGTGTTTTTATGTGATGTGCATCAAGCAGGTATTTTTCTTATTTCCAACTTTGATGAAATAGAATTAAAACATTGTTTAGGTTCATATTGTCCAAACATTTTATTTCCATATGCTAGAGCATGCATATCTAGCTTAGTGTCTTTTGGAAGTTTTCCGCAATTAAATCTTGCTCCCATTAATTTTGATGATATTTTAAATAAAAATTCAGAATTTAAAAAAAACAATATTAATATAAAATAATAGTTTTTAAATATTTAATAATAAATTATTTATTTAAATATTATTTTAAGGAGACAATATGTGTTTTAAAGAAATTTTAGAATTATGGAATATAATGTTATATGAAGCTCAAAATGAATTAAAAAAAGAACCAATTTTGTCTAGCTTATATAAAGAAAGTATATTAAAACATAAAACATTCAGTAGTTCTCTAAGTTATATATTATCAACTAAATTATCTACTTCTATTATTTCTGAAAAAAATATACAAAATATTTTTAATAAAATATATTTAAATAATATTTTTATTTTAAATTTAGTAGTCAAAGATTTAAAAGCTATTTTAAAAAGAGATCCAGTTGTAAATAATTATTTAACTCCTTTTTTATATTTTAAAGGCTTTCATGCGTTAGAATCTTATAGAATTAGTCATTATCTTTGGAATAAAAAACAATATGCGTTATCGACATATCTACAAAGTAGAATCTCTACTGTTTTTTCAGTTGATATCCATCCAGCAGCATGTATTGGTTCTGGAATCATGCTTGATCACGCTACTGGTATTGTTATTGGAGAAGGTGTAATTATCGAAGATGATGTTTCAATTTTACATTCTGTTACTTTAGGTGGAACAGGTAAAAATAGCAGTAAAAATAGACATCCAGTAATTAGAAATAAAGTTAGTATAGGAGCAGGAGCTAAAATATTAGGAAATATTGAAATTGGTTCTCACACAAAAATAGGAGCTGGTTCAGTAGTTTTAAAAAATGTACCTCCATGTGTTACAGTTGCTGGTATTCCTGCTAAAATTGTAAAACAATTAAATAATTCAGCTTCTTTTTTTCAAGAAAATCAAAATAACTTTTTAGATTGTATTGAACAATTTCAATACGGAGATGGTATTTAATATAATATAAAATTAAAACTTCTGTCTTTTATTCACAACATAATTTATATGTTATAATTGTTTATTACAGAAGTTTTATTATTTAATTAGTGACATATAATAATATTAATCATCTAAAAAACTACGCAATACTTCTGATCTACTTGGGTGACGTAGTTTTCTCAATGCCTTTGCTTCTATTTGTCTTATTCTTTCACGGGTAACATCGAATTGTTTCCCAACTTCTTCTAGAGTATGATCTGTATTCATATCGATTCCAAAACGCATACGTAGAACTTTAGCTTCACGAGCTGTTAGACCTGATAATACATCATGTGTAGCGGATCTTAAGCTTTCAGATGTCGCTGAATCTAATGGAAGTTCCAATGTCGTATCCTCTATAAAGTCGCCTAAATGGGAATCGTCATCATCTCCTATAGGTGTTTCCATAGATATAGGTTCTTTAGCTATTTTTAAAACTTTTCTAATTTTATCTTCAGGGATTAACATTTTTTCAGAAAGTTCTTCAGGAGTAGGTTCTCGACCTGTTTCTTGAAGTATTTGTCTAGAAATACGATTAAGTTTATTAATAGTTTCTATCATATGCACGGGAATACGAATAGTACGTGCTTGATCTGCAATTGAACGAGTAATAGCCTGTCGAATCCACCAAGTTGCGTAAGTTGAAAATTTATATCCTCTACGATATTCAAACTTATCAACTGCTTTCATTAAACCAATGTTACCTTCTTGAATTAAATCTAAAAACTGTAACCCTCTATTAGTATATTTTTTCGCGATAGAAATAACTAATCTTAAATTTGCTTCTACCATTTCTTTTTTTGCTCTTTTGGCTTTTGCTTCTCCAATAGACATTCTTTTATTAATATCTTTTACTTCTCCAATGGTTAATCCTGTTTCTTTTTCAATATTACTTAATTTTTTTATACTTAAAAGAATTTTTTCTTCAATTTTTTGTATTTTTTCAGACCAAGGTTGATTTAAATTTTTTTCTTTTATTAACCAATTGATATTTGTCTCATTGCCTGAAAAAATTTTTATAAAATTTTTTTTTGGCATTTGACATTCTTCAATACATAATTGCATTATTATTCTTTCTTGTGTTCTAACTCTTTCCATCATATTACGCATGTTATTCACTAAATGATCAAATTGTTTTGGAACTAATCTAAATTGTTTAAAAATTTCTGAAAGATTATAAATTTCTAGTAATGAATCCTTATGTTTTCTATTTTTAATTTTAATCATATTACTGGTATTAGTATATTGTATACGTAATGCAGAAAATTTTTCGTTTGCTAATTCAGGGTCAATACTATTGTCTTCATCTTCTTCATTTTCTTCATCTTCTTCATCTTCTTCATCTTGATCGTGTATTGCACTGTTAGCAATCTCATCTAATAATTCAGCTCCTAAATGCATATTGCTATGGGTAGAAGGTAACAGTTCTTCTGCATTAGGATCAACAAAACCTATTACTATGTCAGATAATCTTATTTGACCAGTTTTAATGCGATCATATTGCTCTAGAAGATAAGTAATAGCTTCTGGATATTCGGATACTGAAGATTGAACTTGATTAATTCCTTCTTCAATACGTTTTGCTATATCAATTTCACCTTCTCTCGTAAGTAATTCAACAGTACCCATTTCTCTCATATACATCCGAACCGGATCAGTTGTTCTTCCTAATTCAGATTCAACACTTGATAAAACTTGAGTCGCTGCTTCCACTGCATCTTCATCTGTGTCTGTATTTATTTCATTTAAAATTAAATCATCTGCATCAGGTGCTTCTTCGACGACTTGAATTCCCATATCATTAATCATCTGAATAATGTCATCGATTTGTTCGGAATCAATAATATCTTCTGGAAGATGATCATTAACTTCGGCATAGGTTAAATACCCTTGCTCCTTACCATGTGTAACAAGCAGCTTAAGTTGTGACTTTGGGTTTTGCTCCATAGGAAAATATCCAAATTTTTGTTAATATAATGAATATTAATTGACTACTTAGTCAATAATTAATATATAGAATTATTTTAATTTTAAGGTATACTATATAATGATTTTAATAGAAAAAATAAAAAATTATTCACTATTTTTTAATTGTTTTGTTAATAGACCAAATTTCTTTTTTTTCATTTATCGTAAGTCCGTGAATTCTTTCTTTTGCAATTAAATATTCTTGTCTTTTTTCAAGATCTTTTTTATATATACTTTTTAATAAATCTAAAAAAACATGTTTAATTTTTTCTTCCACTATCATATGGTCTAAAGTTGATAAAGTTTTTAAAATATTAATTATTTTACTATTTCTATAAAATTCTAGTAATTGACCCGTATTAAAATTTGGGTTTTTTAAGCATGTTTTTAAAATCTCTAAAAAAATAGGAATTCCTTTTGTTTTTGAGTTTTTTAATTTTTTTGTTGAAGTTACTAAATTTGACAAATTAGGGTTTTGAATAAGTAATCCTATAAGAGTTCGCATTAAAGTTGGTTTACTTTTATATTGTACAATTTTATTGTTTTGTTTTTGTTGATGTAAAAATTTTTCAAATTGGTAGTCATCTAAAATTCCTATTATTCGTGCTAATATTTGTCTTAAATAAATTCGTATTGTATCGCTAGGTATAGAATTTATTAAAGGTAGTGCACGTACACTTAGATAAAATTTATCATCGTTAGATGATAAATCAATTCCTTTTAAAATATTTTTAAAAAAAAATTTAGACATTGTAAGAGCATATTTAATGCGCAATTGAAAATTTTTAGCTCCTTCTTTTTTAATAATACTGTCTGGATCTTCATTTTCAGGTAGTATTACAAATTTTACAGTTTTTTTATCAGATATATATGGCAATGTAATTTTTAAATTTCTCCAAGCAGCATTTCTACCGGCCTCATCACCATCGTAACAGTATATAACTGTATCAGTATTGCGAAAAAGTATTTTTATATGTTCTTTTGTAATTGACGTTCCTAAAGAGGAAACTACATAATCAATTTTATTTTGTGTTAACATAATAACATCAATATATCCTTCAACAACTAAAAGATATTTTGGTTGTAATTCTTTCTTTTTTACTTGATATAATCCGTAAATTTGTTTGCCTTTATAAAAAATATTTGTTTCAGTCGAATTTATATACTTTGGAAGAGTTTTTTGTATTGTTCTCCCTCCAAAACCTATAGTTTTTCCGTATTTATCATGTATAGGAAATATTATTCTACCTTGGAAAGGATCGTATATTTTTTTTTTTTTATTAATAGAAATAATTTTATTATTTAACAGTTCTATTTCTAATTCTTTTTTTATATTGAATTGCTTAGAAAACAAATCCCAAGTAAAACTTGCAAAACCAATACAAAAAAATTTCATCATATTTTTACTAACACCCCTACGAGTCAGATACTCATAAGCAGCGCTATTTAAAATTAAATTTTTTTGATATAATTTTGATATTTGATCGGTTAATAAATATAATTTTTGTTTTATAAAATAATCATTTTTTTTAGATGTTACATTTTTTTCAAATGGTATTGAAAGCCCATGTATCAAAGAAAGCTCTTCAATACTTTCTAAAAAATTTAAATTTTCATAGTTTATTAAAAAATCAATTACATTTCCATGTGTATTACATCCAAAACAATAATAAAATTGTTTTTCATAACTAACAGTAAATGATGGTGTTTTATCGTTATGAAAAGGGCAATTAGTTTGATAATTTTTACCTATTTTTTTTAATTTTATTCGTGTATTAATAACATCAATGATATTTGTTCGAAATAATAAATCATTGATAAAGTATTTAGGTATTTTTCCAGACATAAATTTTTTATAATAGAATTCCGTTCTTTTAAAAGAACGGTTGTTTATTTTTTATATTTTTAACATATTTTAATACATTCGTATTCTTTTTGCATTTTCTCGCGTCAGTTTTTTTGCTAAACGTTTTATAGCAGAAGCTTTAGCACGCTTTCTTTCAGTGGTAGGTTTTTCATAAAATTCTCTTCTACGTATTTCTGCTAAAATACCAGCTTTTTCACAAGATCTTTTGAAACGACGTAATGCAACATCAAATGGTTCATTTTCACGTACTTTTATTATTGGCATTCAATATTTACCTCAATTATATAATTTATATTAGATTTATGGTTATAGTGTTTAAATTAATCATTGAATAAGCGTTATTTTTTATAGAAAATAAATCCTATCTTAATTAATATTATATTGTAAAGTATCATCTTTTAAATGGAATTATTTTTTTATAAGTAAATTTATTTTTCATGGTTTAATTTTATTTTATTATTCAGTTTTAAATTATTTAATATCAAATGAATAGGTATAGAAATGAAAGTATTAGGTATTGAAACATCTTGTGATGATACTGGTTTAGCTGTTTATGATAACGCTCAAGGTTTATTAATAAATGAATTATACAATCAAAAAAAAATACATGCTAATTATGGCGGAATTATTCCTGAGTTAGCATCACGTGAACATTCAAAAAAAATAATTTTTTTGATAGATAAAATTTTTAAAAAAATAAATATGAAGAAAGATATTAATCTTATTGCATATACTGCGGGGCCTGGTTTAGTTGGTTCTTTATTAGTTGGCGCAACATTTGCTTGTTCTTTAGGTTTTGCTTTAAATATTCCTGTTTTACCTATTAATCATATGGAAGCGCATTTATTATCACCAATGTTAGAGTGTAAGTCAATAACATTTCCTTTTATTGGATTATTGGTATCTGGTAAGCATACTCAAATTATTGCTGCTTACAAATTAGGAAAATATGAAATTCTTGGTAATTCATTGGATGATGCTGCAGGCGAAGCTTTCGATAAAATATCAAAGTTATTAAATTTAAAATATCCAAATGGTCGTGAATTATCTAATTTAGCAGAAAAAGGTATAAAAATGAATTTACAATTTCCTCGTCCTATGAAAAATCATTCTAATTTAAATTTTAGTTTTTCAGGATTAAAAACTTTTACTGCTGATATGATTAAAAATAAAAATTTAAATTTTCAACAAAAAGCAAATGTTGCAAAAGCCTTTGAAGATGCAGTGATTGACATATTGTTGATTAAAACACAAAAAGCTTTGCGTCAAAAAAAATGGAGTAATTTAGTTATAGCCGGAGGTGTAAGTGCAAACAAATTATTACGTAAAAAATCGGAAGTGATGATGAGAAAAGTTTTTAATGGAAAAGTGTTTTATGCTTCTTCAAAATTTTGCACAGATAATGGTGCAATGATTGCTTATTTAGGATCATTATATTATAACAAAAAAAATTTTTCTTCTTCATTAGAAATTTTAGTTAAACCAAAATGGTCTTTAGATAATTTATCTGTATTGTAATAAAGCAGAATTTTTTGAAAATTTATTTGTTTTTAATATATAGAATTAAATCTTTTATAGTTAATACCGTCATTTTTTTTTCTTTTGAAAATTTTATAATTTCAGGTACACGAGACATTGATCCATCTTTATTAGTAAGCTCACAGATTACTCCAGCTGGTTTAAAACCAGCGAGTGAAACTATTTCAATAGCTGCTTCTGTATGACCAGCTCTTGCTAAAATCCCCCCTGGATCAGCTCTTAAAGGAAATACGTGACCTGGTCGATTCAAATCACTAGGCTTAGCATCATCTGCTATAGCTGTTTTTATAGTTGTCAATCTATCTTGAGCTGAAACACCTGTAGAAACACCTTTTGAAGCTTCTATTGTAACTGTAAATCCTGTTCGATAAGTACTTGTATTATTTTTTACCATCATAGGTAAATGTAATTTTTTACGTTTAGATTCTGTTATGCATAAACATACAATACCACTACCGTGCCGAATTGTTAAAGCCATTTGTTCAACTGTCATGTTTTCACACGCAAAAACAAGATCTCCTTCATTTTCTCTATTTTCATCATCGAGTATTATCACCCCTTGTCCAGATTTAAGAGCTAATATTCCTTTTTTTACACGTTCTATAGGGTTTCCAAATTCACAAAGTAGTTTATGATTCATTTTGAAAATCTTATTCAATTAAGCTAGTGAATAAATCATTTTAAAACAATTGTATATATAAAATAACTTACAAAGTAAATAATTACATTATATCTTGAATACAAGTTAAGAGCAATCTTAAAATATATTATTCAAAAAAATATATTTTTTATATCTAAGTATTATATGTAATATTTAGATATAAAATTTATTTTTTTTAAATGTTTTATTACATATTTAAAACTGTGTTTAACTCATTGATATTTAGTGTTTCAGTTCCTATTTTGTTTATTACTATACTTGCACCGATATTAGCATAAAAACATGATTCCTCTAAAGAATAACCTGTAGCTAAAGCAGAGGCAATAATAGAAATTACTGTATCACCTGCACCTGTAACATCGGATGCGATTTTAGAGATCGCTGGAAAATGTATTGGTTTTTTTTCACGTTGAAATAATGTCATACCATTTTTAGATCGAGTCACTAATAGTGCTGATAAATTTAATTCAGATACTAATTTAATTCCTCTTGTTAATATTTGTTTTTCTTCGTGACATTTTCCTACTATTTGCTCAAATTCAGAAAGATTAGGTGTTAATAAGCTAGCTCCAGAATATTTTTTAAAATCTATTCCTTTTGGGTCTATAAGTATATGAATAGACATTTTTTTTGCTAAACTAATAATTTTTTTAATATGAAATAGAGTACCCTTTGCATAATCTGATAGTACTAAAACTTTATAATATTTTAATGAATTTATAATTTTTTTATATAATAAATTAAAATTATTAAAAATATATTTTTCTTCAAAATCCAATCGTATTAGTTGTTTTTTTTCTGATATAATTCTAATTTTTTTAATTGTTTGACTATTTTTTATGCTGATTAAATCAGAGCAAATGTTTATATGTTTAAGAAGTTGTTTTAATTTTATACCTTCAATATCTTCACCAATTAATCCAATTATTTTACATTTCCCCCCTATTTCTGCAATATTTTTTGCTACGTTTCCTGCTCCGCCTGGTTGTTCTATAATTTTTTCAATTAACGCAACAGGCATTGATTGTTCTGCTACCATATAATAATTTTTACTATACCAATAACAATCTAATATTAAATCTCCAACTACAAGCACAAGTGCATTATTGAAATCAATAATTTTTTTTTTCATCGTGAATCCTTTAAGATGTTATCAAAATAATTATTATTTTATATATTAATATTATCTATAAAATTATTATAGTATTTAATTATTACAAATAATTTTTAAACATTTAAGTATTTTATATTTTTTTTATTGAAAAAATATTTTATTTTTATTATGAGAAAATTTTTATGAAAATATATTTAGTTGGTGGCGCTGTTCGTGATCAATTATTAAATTTACCAATTAAAGATAGAGATTGGGTAGTAGTAGGAGCTACTAAAGAAATGCTGTTAAAACAAAATTTTCAACAAGTTGGTAAAGATTTTCCAGTTTTTTTACATCCAGAAACGCATGAAGAATATGCTTTAGCGAGAAAAGAAAGAAAATCAGGTAAAGGTTATACTAGTTTTCACACTAATTTTAGTTCAAATATCACTTTAGAAGAGGATTTAATTAGGCGTGATTTAACAATTAATGCAATTGCTCAAGATAAGTTTGGAAATTATATCGATCCCTACCAAGGTAAACAAGATTTAGAATATCGTATATTGCGTCATGTTTCAGAATCTTTTATTGAAGATCCATTACGTGTTTTACGCACAGCAAGATTTGCGGCTAAATTAATGCATTTAGGATTTCGTGTTGCTAAAGAAACTATACTTTTAATGCGTAAAATAGTTAAAAAAGGAGAACTACTACATTTAACTATAAATAGAATTTGGCGTGAAACTGAAAAAGCATTTACAACCAAGAATCCACATGTTTATTTTCAAGTATTGCATGCTTGTGGAGGACTTAAGTTAATATTTCCAGAGATATATTTTTTATATCAAAAGGAATTATTTTTTACAAATTCTTTTAATCATTTAAATAATTTTTTTTTATTAAAAGGTTTATCTAAAATATCTATTTTAACTCAAGATATTTCTATACGTTTTGCCTATTTATTTCAGTTTTTTTCTTTAAATGTAAGCGATATATTTGATAGAAAATTTTACGATAAAGTTGCTGCATCTATTGTTAAAAATTTTTGTAATCGTTTAAATATTCCCACATATATTAAAGACGTAGCTATATTGAGTACTGGTTTTTATAATTTTTTAACTTTAATAAACTACCAATCTTCTAAAGACATTGTAAATTTTTTCTGTAAGATAGATGCCTGGAGAAAACCAGATCGTATTAAAAAATTTTCATTTTTAAGTAATTTTAACCTTTTAGATAATACATTAAACAAGCATACATTAAATAATATTGCTAATATTAATTTATCACCTGGTTTATTTTTAGAAAAATCTTTTCATATTCTGCAAAATATATGTATTAAGTCAATTTTACAACAAGGTTTAAAAGGAAATCAAATAAAATATGAATTAAATAGAGTAAGAATTAAAAAATTAGATTTATGGAGAATGAAAAATTTTAAAAAATGATTTGAATAATATTTATGTATTATTTACTAATTTATAAAATAAATTAAACTAGCTAATATAAAACGATAGAATCCAAAAATTTTTAATGAAATTTTATTAAGCATTTTAATTAGTTTTTTAATAGAAAGTAAAGAAATGATTAAAGATATAAAAAACCCACTTAAATAATATGGTATATAATTGATATTTATATTATTTATATTTTTTATTAAATCTAACATCGATGCTCCTATCGTCAAAGGTATTGAAATAATAAAAGAAAAATCTATTGCAACAGTACGTTCTATACCTAATAATATTGCACTACCTATAGTAGCACCTGATCTTGAAAACCCTGGGTATAAACATAGTGTTTCAAAGCATCCAATAATAAATGATTGCAACAAACTTATATCATAAATAGAATTAATTTTAGCTTTCTTAGGTTTGAACACTTCAGAAATAAAAAGGAAAAGACCCCCAAAAATTAATGCGTACATAATATTTTGAGTCTTAAATAACAATTTGATATCTTTATAAAATATAAAACCTAAAGATACTGTAGGTATAAGAGATATTAAAATATGAATATTTTTTGTTCTTTTTTTTTGCTTTTTAAATTTTATTAAATTTATTATTTTTTTAAAAAAAAATATTAATATTGCTATTGCTGAACCAAATTGAACAAAGATTTTTAATACATCTGTATTTTTATTTAATATACCTAGCCAATGACTAATAATTACTATATGACCTGTTGATGAAATAGGTAGAAATTCTGTTATTCCTTCTATTACTCCAGTAATGATAGGAATAATTAATTTATAAATATAAAACATTTATGTTCTCTTATTCAGATAAAACGGTACTAAATAATAGCACCGTTTTTATTTTTTAAGAATTAATTATATAAAGACATAATTATTGTCTCACCGGCGATAATAGAACCTGATGATTTCTCTATTTTTTTAAAATTTTCCATATTAGATATTACTACAGGGGTTAAAATAGAACGTGCTTTTTTTTCTAATACATTTAAATCACACAATATAATAGTATCTCCTATTTTTACTTTTTGATTATTTTGTGCTATTTGTTTGAAACCTTCTCCTTTTAGCTTTACTGTGTCAATTCCAAAATGTACAAATAATTCTACTCCATCCTCTGAAAGAATTGAAAAAGCATGTTTACTCTCAAGTATTCTACCAATAGTTCCATTAATTGGTGATAGCATTTTATTGCCTGATGGTTTAATTGCAATACCATCACCTACAATTTTTTTTGAAAACACTACATCTGGTACATCTTCAATATTTATTATTTCACCTGATATAGGTGCAAAAATTTCTATTTTTTTTAAAAAATTAGATTTTTTTCTATTAAAAAAATCTGATAGTAAACTCATTTTATTCTCCTAAATACTTCTATCATGAATTTTTTTATTTTTAAAGTTACATGACCCCTTAATTAAATTTATTTAATAAATTAAATATTTCTTTTGTTGTAGGTAAATTTAATATTTTTTTAGCTAAATTTTGAGCCTTTGAAAAAGATATTTTTCGAATTTTTTCTTTAATTTTAGGAATACTAGTTGAACTCATACTAAATTCATCTAAACCCATACCTAATAAAAGAACGGTAATACGTTCGTCTCCTGCTAATTCTCCACACATACCAGTCCATTTTCCATATTTATGTGAAATATCGATAACTTTTTTAATTAATTTCAATACGGATGGGCTTATAGGATTATATAAATGTGAAATTAAATCGTTGCCTCGATCGACAGCTAAAGTGTACTGTGTTAAATCATTAGTACCAATGCTAAAAAAATCTACTTCTTTTATTAAATATTCGGCTATTATTGCTGATGCAGGAGTTTCTATCATAATGCCAATTTTAATATTTTTATCAAATAATATATTATTATTATCTAATTGATTTTGTAGTATTTTAATTTCGTTTTTTAATATTCTAATTTCCTCTACAGATATAATCATGGGAAACAAAATGTATATTTTACCAAAAGCAGAAGCTCTAAGTATAGCTTTTAATTGAGTATGTAGAATTTCTTTTCTATCCATCGAAATACGTATAGCTCTCCATCCAAGAAATGGATTATCTTCTTTTGGAAGATTCATATATGGGAGATCTTTATCGCCACCAATATCCATAGTTCTTATAATCACTGATTTATTTTCCATAGTTTCTGCAATTTCTTTATATGCTTGAAATTGCTCTTGCTCAGTTGGCAATGTATTACGACCCATAAATAAAAATTCCGTTCGGTATAAACCAATACATTCAGCACCATTTTTTTTTGCTGATTCAATATCTTGAATGTGTCCAATATTAGAACCAATTTTAATATTATGCCCATCAATTGTAGTTGCTGGTAAATTTTTTAATTTTTTAAAACTATTTTTTGTAAAAAAATAGTTCTTTTCCACTTTTCTTTTTTCTTTTATTAACTCAGTGGAAGGATTGATAAAAATTTGATTATTAATTGAATCTAAAATAATATAGTCATAGTTTTTTACTTTACTTGTGATATCTCCAGTACCTACAATTGCAGGTATTTCAAGCGATCTTGCCATAATTGAAGTATGCGATGTTGGACCACCTAAATCTGTAATAAATCCTAAGATATATTTCAAATTAACTTGTGCAGTTTCTGAAGGAGTTAGATCTTTTGAAATTAAAATTACTTTATTTCGTATATTATTTAAATCAACAATATTAATATTAAGTATATTTTTTAATAAACGTAAACCAATATCTCTTACATCAATTGCTCTATTTTTTAAATATTCATCTTTTATTTTTTCTAATGTTTTAGCTTGTGCATTAATCACATATTCGGTTGCTTCTGCTGCTGATATTCTCTTTTCTTTAATCAAGTCTATTATTTCTTTTTCTAGTTCTTCATCTTCAAGAAGCATAATATGACCTTCAAAAATACCTGCTTGTTTTGTTCCGAATTTTTGTTCTGTAATTAATTTTATTTCTGTTAATTGGTTTACTGATTTTTGTCGTCCATTGAAAAATTTATTTATTTCTATTTGAATATTTTCAACAGAAATTATTTTCCGGTTGATGACAATATCTTCATTTTTCAATAAAAGCGCATTGCCAAAAGCTATACCCGGTGATGCTAAAATGCCTGAAATCATAACATTACCTTTAACTATAAATTTGATATTTGTTTCAGAGAGGAAAACATTGAATGTCAGGCGAATATATTTTTTTTATAAGAGTAATCCGGAAGTAGTATAAAACCTCCGGTATTTTTATAAAAATTCATAAATTATTTTTTAATTATGATTTATTCTAATTCTGTCATTATTTTAGATAAATGTTTAATAGCTTCTTTTTCATCTTTTCCTTCTGCAGATAACGTAATTGAACTTCCATAAACTAAACCAAGTGTTTGAATTTTAAATAAACTTTTTGCATTAACAGATTTTCCATTATAAATAATATAAATATCAGAAAGAAATTTTTTTGCTTCTTTTACAAATTCAGCTGCAGGTCGAGTATGTAATCCATGTGATGCGGTAATTTTTATTTCGTTTTGAAACATTTTTTTTCCTTAGTAATATTCAATTTGAGAGGGTATCTCTATTTTAAATCTTAAAATTTAAATGTTAAAATACAACTTCTATAATAAAATTTATTATGTCTTATTAAAGAAGTTGTATTTTTTAGTGTTTATTTATATTTTGAAATGATGTAGTAAACAGTTCTGTACTTAAATAACGTTCTCCAGAAGAAGGAAGTATTACTACTATTTTTTTATTTAAAAATTTTTTTTGATTTTGTATTTTTATAGCTGCGGCGATAGCAGCACCAGAAGAAATACCAGCTAATATTCCTTCTTGTTGCATTATCTTTTGAGCATATAATATTGATTCTTCACTTGATACTGTTATCACTTTGTCAATTAAACTTAAATCTAAGTTTTTTGGAATAAAACCAGCTCCGATACCTTGAATTTTATGTAATCCAGGTTTTATTTTTTCTCCTGATAAAAATTGGCTAATTACAGGTGATTCTAAGGGTTCTACAGCAATACTAATAAAATCTTTTTTACCTTTGATGTTTTTTATATATCTTGTAATCCCTGTAATTGTACCACCTGTTCCTACTCCGGAAATTAATATGTCTATGTTTCCATTTGTATCATTCCAAATCTCTGGCCCAGTAGTATTTTCATGTATTTCTGGATTAGCAGGGTTTTCAAATTGTTTTAATAAAAAATATTTTTTTTTATTTAAAGATACAATTTCATTTGCTTTAGAAATTGCGCCTTTCATCCCATTTGCACTATCTGTTAAAATTAATTTTGCGCCTAAAGATGTTAAAAGTTTTTTTCTCTCCATTGACATGGATTCTGGCATTGTAAGAACTAAATTATAATTTCGAGCAGCCGCAACGTATGCTAAAGCTATTCCTGTATTTCCACTTGTAGCTTCAATTAGTGTAATATTTTTATTTAAATTTCCTTTTTTTTCTGCATCCCATATCATATTAGCACCAATTCTACATTTCACACTAAAACTTGGATTTCTAGACTCTATTTTTGCTAAAATATTTCCATTTCCTATTTTGTTTAAGCGAACAATTGGTGTGTTACCAATGGTGAATGAATTATCTTTATATATTTTACTCATTTTTTTCCATTTTTTAAAATTGATAGTGTGTCATACAAATATTATTTGTAATTATTTTTATATCTTGCAAAATTTATTAAGTTTATATTTTTTATTATACTTTGTTTAATAATTATTAGAAAAATCTATTTTTATAAATTAACAAAATTTAATGTTTTAAAAAATTTTATTTTTTTATCTAATTATTAGTGAATAAATAGTATATTTAAATTTAAATATTAAATATTATTTTATCTTTTATACATATTTAGTTTATAAAATAATGTATTTAACTATTAATATAATAAAAATTTTACTTTTTATAATCTATTTATATTTAAAACAAAACATTTTTTATATTTTAGAATTATATTATAAAAAACGTTAAAAATTTTAATATAATTTCTTTTGCCATATTAATTTCTCATCTAATACATTTATGAAAAAAATTAAATATAAAATTAATAAATTACGTAAAAAAATTTTGAAATATGATTATTTCTATCATACTTTAGATAAACCCATTATTTCTGATGCAGAATATGATTATTTATTAAATCAATTATATGATTTAGAATTAAAATACAAAAAATTTATTACCCATAATTCGCCTACTCAGAAAGTAGGTTCAAATTTATTAAATAAATTTAAAAAGGTAGCGCATTTTTTTCCTATGCTATCTTTAGAAAATACATTCGATTTAAATGGATATTTAAAATTTGAAAATAGAATTAAAAAAAAATACATAGTTAATTCTATAATAGATTTTTGCTGTGAGTTAAAAATTGACGGAATAGCAGTAAGCTTAATTTATGAAGAAGGAAGTTTAGTTCGAGCTGCAACTCGAGGTGATGGTTATTTTGGAGAAAATATTACAAATAATATAAAAACAATTCAATCTATTCCATTGCAATTACAAGGATCTAATATACCGAAAAGATTAGAAATACGAGGTGAAGTTTTTATGTTAAAATCTGATTTTTTCAAGTTAAATAATAAATTTTCTATAGATAGAAAAAAACATTTTTCTAACCCTAGAAATGCAGCTGCTGGATCTTTAAGGCAAACTAATTCGAAAATTACAGCTCAAAGAAAATTAATGTTTTTTTGTCATGGGTTTAATTTTTTTGAAGAAACACAATGCTTTCCAACTCATTATGAAATGCTTATACAGTTAAAAAATTGGGGTTTACCGGTTAACAAAGATATATTAATTTGTTCTAATCATTTAGAATTATTAAATTTTTATAAAAAGTTTGAAAAAAATCGTAAATCATTTAATTTCGACATAGATGGTATCGTTGTAAAATTAAATTCACTTTATTTACAAAAAAAGTTAGGATTTAATAGTAAATCACCAAGATGGGCTATTGCTTTTAAATTTAGTTCTAAAGAAGAAGTTACTAAATTAAACAATGTAAAATTCGAAGTTGGAAGAACAGGAGTCATTACGCCAGTAGCTTATTTTAATCCGGTTTACATTTCAGGAGTACTTATTAAAAAAGCATCTTTATACAACAAAAGTGAAATTAATAGATTAAATTTACATGTTAATGATTATATTGTTGTAAAACGTTCTGGCGATGTTATACCCAAAATTACAAATGTTATTCAAGAAAAGCGTCTTAAAAATGCAAAAAAAATATTTTTTCCAATTTATTGTCCGGTATGTAATTCAGAATTGTTATTAAATACAGAAGAAAAAATTATTCGTTGTCTTTCTGGATTAACATGTAATGCTCAGAAAAAAAAATTATTTTGTCATTTCTTCTCTAAAAATGCATTAGATGCTAGTGGATTAGGGCCTTCAGTAATTTATAAATTAATTGAAAAAAAAATTATTGTGAATTTAATAGACTTTTTTTATCTTGAAACAGAACAATTAAAAAATTTATCAAATATAGGTGAAAAACAAAGTATTAAAATTATTAAAACTATTATGAAATCTAAGAAAACTACTATGAATCGTTTTATTTATGCTTTAGGAATTGTTTCTGTAGGTGAAGTGATAGCGCAAAAGTTATCTAATTATTTTAGTTTTACTCATAATTTAATTAATTCCAATCAAAGAGAACTAGAATCAATAAATGGTATAGGAAAAGTAGTTGCTAAAAATATATTTAGTTATTTTTCTATTTCTGAGAATCGAAAATTAGTAAAAAAATTAATAAAAATATTAGATATTGCTCCAAATCATCATAAATTTGCTAATAAAAAAAGCGTTTTAAACAAAAATATTGTTATCACAGGTGTATTTAAAGACTTTTCTAGAAATGAATTAAAAGAAGTTTTAATTAAATTAGGCGCTCGCATTACCAATAAAGTTTCCAAAAAAACAGAATTATTGATATTCGGTGAAAAAGCTGGTAGTAAGTTTGTAGAAGCAAGTAAATTAAATGTTAAAATGATTAATGAAGAAGAGTTATATATTTTAATTAAAAAAAGTAATAATTAAATTTTTTATTTTTGGGTCGTGCAGGATTTGAACCTGCGACCAATTGATTAAAAGTCAACTGCTCTACCAACTGAGCTAACGACCCAAATTTTTTTGGGTGATGACGGACTTGAACCGCCGACTTCCTCCGTGTAAAGGAGGAGCTCTACCAACTGAGCTAATCACCCTGTTATGACTTATATTGTAAAGATAAGAAAAATAGAGTCAATCTTTTTTTTTAAAAGATTATTCATTTGTTGTAATTTTAATCGTTATGATGAAATAGTTATCTATATTTGTTATATATAAAATTTATTTTAAAATTTATATAGATCTTTTAAAATATTTCAAGGAATATATGAAAGTTAAAACTCGTTTTGCACCTAGCCCTACTGGGGATTTACATATCGGTAGTATACGTACAGCTTTATATTCTTGGTTATTTGCACGTCGTTATAATGGAAAGTTTATACTTCGTATAGAAGATACTGATTTTGAAAGATCCAAATCTTTATCAGTACAATCTATTTTAAAAGGATTAAAATGGCTAGGATTAAACTGGGATGAAGGTCCTTATTTTCAAACTCAAAGATTAGATCGCTATAAAGAAGTGATTGAAACTATGTTAAAAACAGGTCATGCTTATAAATGTTATTGCTCCCCAGAAGCAATAGAAGCTGAACGTTCTAAACAAATTTCCGAAGGAAAAAAACCACGTTATACTGGAGTTTGTAGAAATTTAAAAACTCAATGTGCTAATAAAAAATATACAGTTCGATTTAAAAATCCCACTTTTGGAAAAGTTATTTTTCAAGATAAGATTAGAGGACAAATTACTTTTAATAATATAGAGTTAGATGATCTTATAATTCAACGTTCAAATGGTATTCCGACTTATAACTTTTGCGTTGTAATTGATGATTTAGATATGAATATTACACATGTTATTCGCGGGGAAGATCATATCAATAATACACCTCGTCAAATAAATATTTTAAAATCTTTAAAAGCAAATATACCTATTTATGCTCATGTTTCTATGATACTGAATGAAAATGGAAAAAAATTTTCTAAAAGAGATAATGCAGAAAATATTATTGAGTACTACAAAAGAGGTTTTTTACCAGAAGCAGTAATTAATTATATAATACGATTAGGTTGGTCTCATGGTAACCAAGAAATTTTTAGTCTTTCGGAGTTAAAAAAGTTATTTAATTTAGATACTATTAATAAATCTGCGAGTGCTTTTAGTATTAAAAAACTTTTGTGGTTAAATAAATACTATATTAATAATTTATCATTAGAGTATATTTCTAAGCTTTTAACAAATTACATGATAAACCAGAATATAAATATAAAAAAAGGACCTGATTTAAAATCTTTATTGAATTTATATAAAAATCGTTTTCATACCTTACAAGATATGGCATGTTCTTTTAGATTATTTTATGAAGAATTTGAATCTTTTGATATTAAATTTATTAACAAATATTTAATTTTAACAAATCTTAATGTTTTAAAGAATATTTATAATCAAATAAAAAATTTTTCTTTTTGGAAAATTGAAATGTTATCTGACGTTATTCATAATGAGTCTATAAAATCAAATAAAACATTAAAAGAAATTAATATGTTATTACGAGTTGTGTTAACAGGAAATGTATGTTCACCTAATATAAGTTCTGTAATTTTTTTACTTGGAAAAGAAAAAACGTTATTAAGATTAAAAAAAGCGATCTTTTTTATAAATAATAAAATATAATTTAAATAAATTCTCAAATATCTTAAATAAGATGCTTTTTAAAAAAAGATGCTTTTTTAAATATTTTTAGTTTATATTAATTCATCGTTTTATTAAGATAAAAAGCATTTTATAGAAAAATAAATTGACAGAATTCATGTGTTTTTATATTGTAATAATTTTGGGGTTATAGCTCAGTAGGCAGAGCGTTTGCATGGCATGCAAAATGTCAGCGGTTCGATTCCGCTTAACTCCAATAAATTTAAAATAATTTTCAAATTTCAGTTTTTTATTATATCACTTTAATATTTTACAGATATTTTAAAAAATGCTGTGCTAAATTGTATTTCGCACAGCATTTAATATTAAATTTGTTGATTCATTATTTCTTTATAAGCTGATATAAATTTATTTCTAATTTGAATAGCTAATTCTATAGAAATAGAAGATTTTTGTAAATTTATCATTACGTCGTTTAAAGATATATTAGAAGACGGATCTAATTCAAACTTTTCAACATTTTTTTGTGCATTATTTTGAATATTATTAACTTCTCCTAATGCTTTTTGAAAAAACTGAATAAAATTGTTAGATTCTTGAATATTTTTTTTATTTTCATTTAAAAAATGAATCTTGGTATAAATATTTTGATTATGAATATTATCAATAAACATATCTTCCTCTAAATTTTTATTATAAATTTTAAAATAATATCACATTTTTTAAAAGATAAATATTTTATGTTATACGTAATTTATCAGGAAATCTTTTTATTTCAAGTGAAATTTAATTGTTGTTCAATTATAGTTGAGATTATCTACTAGATTAGGAAGATGTTATGAATTTTAGTGCTATAGAAGAATCAATTTCAGAAGAGAAAAAAAAATTTAGTAATTTTTTATCTTATTTTTTTAAAAATGCACGTGTTTTAATAATTTTATTAGTAATAGCAGTAGTTACTACTATTTCTATATCTTTATGGAAAAAATCTTCTGATTATCAAGTATTATACAATAATTTATCCTCTGAAGATGGAGAATCTATTATTGATTATTTAAATCAAATGAAAATTCCTTATCAGTTTTCTGAAAATTCTGGAAGATTATTAGTTCCAAAAAATCAAATTTATGATATACGTTTACATTTATCAGAAAAAAATTTGCCTCGTAACGGCATAGGTTTTGAAATTTTAGATAAAGCAAAATTTGGGATTAGTCAATTTAATGAACAAATTAACTATCAACGCGCTTTAGAGGGTGAGCTAGCTCGTACTATAGAAAGAATTAATATTGTAAAAAGAGCTCGAATACATATAGCGATAGCAAAAAATTCTTTGTTCTTACAAGATAAAAAAAAACCATCGGCTTCAGTTATTTTAAGTTTAAAACCTGGAACTCAATTAAATTCAGGACAAACAAATGCTATATTACATTTAATATCTAACAGTATATCTGATTTATCTATAGAAAATATAACTATAGTAGATGATTTTGGTAAATTATTAAACAATATTGCATTAGAATCAGATCAAATAAATGATGCTAAATTAAAATATGCTGAAAAAATTGAATCAAGATATATTAGTAAAATTCAAAGTATTTTAGAGCCATTATTTGGAGTTGGTAATGTCTATACACAAGTAACTGCGCAAATTGATTTTAATACTCAAGAAAAAACACGAGAACAATACGAACCTAATTCAAATTATAAAAATCAGTCAATTCGTTCCCATCAAATTACTATTAATGATAAAATCAAAAATCAAAAAGAAAATGATAACAGTAATTATTTGAATAAAAATACTTTATTTAATAGCAATTCAAATAGCACAGACAAAAAATCTGATATGATACAAAATCATAAATTATTTAATGATGCATTTACGAGTTCTCGTTCTACTATTAATCATGATGATACAATTAATTACGAATTAAATCATACTTTATCACATATAAAGATGAATATTGGAGAGATTAAAAGATTATCTGCGGCAGTAGTTATTAATTTTGTTAAAGATAAAAATGGGAAAACACTTCCTTTGAATTTAGAGCAAATAAAAAATATAAAAAATTTAGTTTGCGAATCAATAGGATACTCTAAAATCAGAGGTGATAGTGTACATGTAATTAACGAAGGTTTTAATCAACGAAATAAAAATACTTTCACTAAATTTAATCATTTTAATCAATCTAATATTTTTAATACTTTTTCCATTTTAATACCATGGTGTATTTCAGCTTTATTTGTTTTATTTTTTTTAAAAAAATATATTTTTTCTTTTTCAAAAAGTATTTTTAAAGATAAAACATTAAATAAAAAAAATGTACAAAAAGAGATTATTGATTCTCGTGAAAATGAATTCGTTAATAATATTGAAGAAAAAACTTTAAAAAATTTAAATACAAAAAATACAGATAATTTAATTCATCAAATTTGTAATATATCTAATCAAAATCCACGTGCTATAGCGTCGATTATTCGTAAATGGATGAGTGATAAAAAATGACTGTAAATGGTACTGAAAAGAGTGCGCTTTTGTTAATGTCAATAGGAGCTGATCAAGCATCAGAAGTGTTGAAATATTTAACTCCTTTTGAAATTCAAGAGTTAGTTTCCTCGATGGTTAATATTAATCAGTTTTCTAATATAACATTAAATAAAGTATTATCTGAATGTTATGATCTTTTTATGAAAAATAATAATTTAGTTTATAATAATAATGATGAGTATATATCTGATATGTTAATTAAGGCTATAGGAGATAAAAAAGGAAATGTTTTATTAAATGATGCATTAGCAGCAAGAAATATTAGAATGTCTATTAAATCTCTGAACTTAATAGAACCAGCTAAATTAGCTGATTTATTAAAAGAACAACATCCTCAAATTATTACAACAATACTTGTTTATTTAGATCAAAATCAATCAGCTCAGGTTTTATCTTATTTTAAAGAAGAAAAATGTATTGAAATTATAATTAAAATTTCTGAATTTAACGGACTTGAGGAATCAAAATTCATTGAATTAAAAAATATTATTAATGATTTTCTAAAAAAGAAAAAGTTCACTTTTTTAGATAAAGGAGGTATAAAAACTGTTGCTAAAATTTTAAGTTCTATGAAAATAGAAAATGAAAAAAATTTACTCAAAAAAATTACATCTTGTAATAAAGAGTTATCTAGCAAAATTATTCAAGAGCTATATTCGTTTGAAAATATAGTTAATATTAGTGATGATGTTATCAAATGCTTGATAAAACATTTAGAAGAAGAAAAATTATATATTGCACTGCAAGGTACTAATGAAATTATAAAAAATAAATTTTTT
The DNA here is from genome assembly GCF_005083345.1 of Buchnera aphidicola (Aphis nasturtii). Lineage (NCBI taxonomy): Bacteria > Pseudomonadati > Pseudomonadota > Gammaproteobacteria > Enterobacterales > Erwiniaceae > Buchnera > Buchnera aphidicola. The sequence continues at coordinate 78,569 of NZ_CP034888.1, forward strand.
AATAATATGGATGAAGAAAAATCAAAAAAATTATCGCTTTATTTGAAGAAAAAATCTTATGCTTCTAATATTGCTATAGAAAATGAGCAAAAATTGATTTTAATGATGATTAAAAATATTTTAGATTATGGTATGTTTTCAATAGAAAATTTAGGAAAATATTATGTCTGATTTAGATTTAAAAAAAGATTGGAAAAAATGGTATCCAGAAGAAATTTTTTTAAATAATTCAGCAAACAATTATAATGTTTTTTGGAATAAAAGTTTTTTAAAAGAAACTGATTTTTATACTGTAAAAAAAAATGAATTAAATAATAAACATAAGCAATCAAATGAACCTAAAAAAATATCTTTTAATAACGATGAATCATATTTTTTAAATATTAAAAAAAATCTTGAAGAAAAAAAACAAAAATATATTTCATTAAATAATACATTACAAGATTTATGTTTACATTTCGAGTCTACAATTTCTTTATTTGAAAAAACATTATTTTCACGTTTATTAAAAACAATATTAATAGTTTCTTCCTATATTGCTGGAGAAAAAATTTTAATTAATGAATCAGTTTTATTAAAAAAAGTGAATAAAATTATTAAAAATGATAATTTTTTTTTAAAAAAACCAAAATTAGTAATTCATCCTAGCAACAAAAAAATATTAGAAAAAATTTTAAAAAAATCAATAGATAACAAATGGGAACTAGTTTGTAATCAAAGTATTGATATTAATAGTTTTAAAATTCTTTCTGAACAGAGTAATATAGACGCTACTATTTATGCTAGATGGAAAGAAGTATATCGTGTTTTTCTAGAAGAAGAGGAACATGAATGAAATCAAAATGTTCTAAATTATTTAATAAAATTACTTCTTTTGAGAATAAAATCAATAGTCTTTCCGATATTATTGTATATGGTTATGTAATCAGTATACATGGTTTAATATTAGAAGTAATAGGTTTAAAAGCTCCGATTGGAGCTGAATGTATTATTGAAAGGATAATAGATGGTAAAGTTTTAAATGTTTCAGCTGAAGTTGTTAGATTTAGTAAAGAAAAAACGTTATTATTTTCTTTTGAAGAAACTTATGGTATTTTACCTGGTGCTAAAGTTTTTTTAAAATTATCTAGAAATATGAATATTTTGATTAAAAAATCTCCTTTAGGAATGAATTTATTGGGAAGAGTATTAAATGCTAAAGGACGTGCATTAGATAAACTACCTGAATTAGATTCGAAATTTTTTCATACGATTAAAAACAAGCATATCAACCCATTAAATAGAAAACCAATTAATGAAATACTAGATACAGGAATACGAGCAATAAACGGATTACTAACTATTGGAAAAGGCCAGAGGATAGGAATTTTTTCAAGTTCAGGTCTTGGTAAAAGCATTCTTTTAGGTATGATGGCAAAATATACAACAGCAGATGTAGTAGTGATTGGGTTAATTGGAGAAAGAGGAAGGGAAGTTAAAGATTTTATAGAAAACATATTAGGATTAGATGGATTATCTAAATCTGTAGTAATTGCTGCTCCAGCAGATGTTTCTCCGTTATTACAAATAGAAGCTGCATCATATGCAACAAATATAGCTGAATATTTTCGAGATAAAAATAAAAATGTTTTACTAATTATGGATTCATTAACTCGTTATGCAATGGCTCAAAGAGAAGTTTCCTTATCTTTAGGTGAATTACCAGTTTCTCGAGGTTATCCATCTTCTGTTTTTTCTAAGATCCCTGCTTTAGTAGAACGTTCAGGAAATATAGATAATAAAGGATCTATTACTTCTTTTTATACAGTTTTAACTGAAAATAATGAAGATCAAGATCCTATTTCACATATTTGCCGTTCTATACTTGACGGTCATATTGTTCTATCTCGTTATTATGCAGATTTAGGTCACTATCCTGCTATTGACATCGAATCTTCTATAAGTCGTGTTATGCCTGAAATTATTACTACAGAACAATACTCAAAAGCTTGCTATTTTAAAAAGTTAGTCGCTTCTTATCAAAGAAATAAAGATTTAGTTAATATTGGAGCTTATATTAAAGGAAATGATCATGTTTTAGATGATGCTATAAAGAAATGGAAAAACTTAGAAAAATTTTTACAACAGAAACCATCAGAAAAAAGCAATTATTTAGTTTCTTGTGAAAGGTTAAATGAAATATTTATTTAAATTATTTTATACTGATTAATATTTTTTGATATGAGATAGGGTATATTATGAGATATAAAAACATTTTGTTTTCTATTTTAGAAAATATAGAAAATAAAAAAATAAAACAAATAAAAATTTATATTAAAAATTTACATATTCAAAAAAAAAACATATTCAACAATTGAAATTATTAATTAATTTTCGAAATGAATATATTGCAAAATTAAATATTAATCTTAAGTTAGGTATGTATACAACTCATTGGAAAATATACAATAATTTTATTTTTATGTTATATATAGCAATTGAGGAAAACAATAATATCATTAAAAAATATGAAAACAAAATTAAAAACAATATTGATCAATGGTTTAAAAATCATATTAAATTGAAAACTTGGAATTATTTAAATCAAAAAAATAAAATAGCTTTTAAAAATAGTGAAATTTTAAAAGAAAATATTATTAACGATGAATTTTCGCAATTTAAATTTTTTAAAAAAGGCAGTTATTATGATCTTAAGTCATCTAAATAATATAGAATTAAAAAAAAATGTTTTATTAAATTCAGATCATAATTTTTGTTGTTATGTTACTAATTTTGATTTTTATCAAGCTATTTTGAATGAATGTAAAAAAAATTTATTAAACAAAGAAATTAAATTTGACAACATTTCTACACAAAAAAAGAAACAAGATGATGAAAACATTATATCTGTTAATTTTTTAGTAAAAAATTTATTAAATGTTTTCAATAAAAACAATATAAAAACTAGTTTTTATATTGAAAAAAATACTAATATAAAAAAAGAACACAAAAAATTAGATCAACATTTTAAATTAAAATCTTATTATTCTTTAAAAAATAAGAATAAAATTAATATAGAAGAAAATGAAAAAAAGATTAAAATGTTTAAAAATAATGAACTGTTAAAACATTCAAAAAATATTACAAACAAAAATATTTCGTCCTATAACTATAATATTATTAATTGTGTTAAAAAATCTTACAGTAAAAGCAACTTGAACGAAAGCAATAATTTAAAAATTATAAAAAATCAAAAAAATTCTATTAAAGATAGTAAAAATTTTATATATTTTAAAAATAATTTAAATAATAGATCAAATATTCTTGCTTCTAAAAATGCATATAAAAACCAAAATTCTATTTCAGAAATAAATTCTTTTAAAAAAACAGATGAAAATAATTTTTTTAAATTAAATAAAAAATTAACATATATTTTAAATAATAAAAAAAATCTTCAATGGAAGAAAGCTATTAGTCAACAAGTTTTGTTATCTATTTCCAATAAAGAAAATAAAGCTGAAATTCGTTTAAAACCAACATTTCTTGGTTCGATATATGTAGAAATTAAAATAAAAGACAATCAAGTAAAACTAAAATTTATTTCAGATCATATAGAAGTTAAAAATTTTTTGAATCATTGCATTCCATTTTTACAGGATTCTTTGATTAAAAATGGTATTTTTTTAAAAAAAGTTAACATTTCCAGCTTTTTAAATTCAAAAAAAAATAAACATGTATTTATTTCGAAATATATCCCTAGAATATCTAATACGATTAAAAAATTTCACATAAATTTAACACAAAAAAAAATCGTTGATATGTACGTTTAATATAACAGGAATATATATTACAATTTTAATTACATTTAAAACTTAAAAAATAAGTTTTAATATAATTTTTAATCACTTTTACCTATAAGGTATATAATAAATGGGCAAAAGTAATAGCTTCAATGTTATTAATAAAATAATTAATAAAGATAAAGAAATACATAATATTTTAAGTGTAGGCGAAATTAAAAAATTAGAACAAATTAATAAAAATTTTGTAGAAAAAATAATAATACATTTTTCAAATTTTGTTAAAAATAATGTAACATTAAATTTTTTCACTATTACAATAAATTCCAGTGTAAATAGTAAAAAAGATATAAAATATTTATTTTCTAATAAAATAGATATATTAAACTTAAATAAAAAACTTTTTATATTTTTTTCAGATAATTTATTATCTTTATTTATAGATTTATTATTTGGAGGTAATGGTACTTATTCAGAAAAAATTAATCAAGAAAGAAAGCTTACATATATAGAAGACAGTATTGCTAAAAAAATTTTACAATTTATTTTTCAAGATTATTTTAAATTTTTTGAAAACATTTTTTCTGTTGATATAAATACTCTAAATATAAAAATTGTTAACATTAAAAAAAATGATTTTTTAAAAGAAAATTATATAAATAACAATTTTCATTTAAGCTTAAATGGTGTACATATTTTTTTCAGTATTTTACTTCCTATTTCAATAGTTAAAAAATATTTTCAACAAACAAATTTTTTAAAAAATAATAAAACATCTTTAATAAAAAATATAAATTTCGAAAAAAGTGTTTCTGTTATTAACCTATATGATATTGAACTAGATGTTATTATACAATTTTTAATGTCTTCTAAAATACAATATAAAAGATTATCTATAGGTGATATTTTAATGGTTAAAAGTCCTGATAAAGTTATTGCTTATATAAAAAAAATACCTATATTTTTAGGTAGTTATAAAAACTTTAATAAAAAATCAGTTATTTTTTTTAAAAAATTTATAGATAAAAATATAGATTTACATAAATTTGAGGAATTTTTTAATGAATAAATTAAAAAAAAAATATGATTCTGAAAAAATTAATCATTCTAATAAGAATATTAACCATATAGATATTAAAAACCAAAATAATTCTGAAGAAATAATGTCTGTTAGTTTGAATGAAAACATAAATAAAAAAGAAATAATATTTGATATACCAGTTGATATAACTATAGAATTAGGTAAATCTAAAATTAAAATTAAAGAACTTTTGGAGTTTTCAAAAGGAAGTATGCTTTTTTTAAATCAACAAAAAGAAGATCCTTTAAAAATTTTTGCAAATGGTAAATTAATTGCACTTGGTGAAATTGTTATATCAGAGAATACATATGGTGTAAGAATTATTAGTATAAAAAATTCTTAAAATACTATGAATCGATAAATTTAAATTTTATGAAAAATAATATTGAATCACAGTTAACAATAAGTAATTATCAATCAGTTTTTAATGGTATAAATTTTTTTCAAATAGCTAGTTCATTAGTGCAGATAATATTATTAATATTGTGTATAAGTTGGATTATTAAAAAAATTTCGTTAAAAAAAAATAAAAAAAATTCTTATATAAACATGATAGAAAAAATATCAATAGGATCAAATGAATCTATTATTATGATAGAAGTTCAAAAAGTAAAATTAATATTAGGTATTACAAAAAATCATATTACTCATCTGTATACATTAACATCTCCATTAAAAGACGAGTCGCCTAGTAAAGAAGAAAAAATTATGCTTCCAAAAAAAAAAATTTATGATATTTTCAAAAATTTTACTAAAATATTTTTGAAAAAAAAAGTATTATGTCAAACCATTACATTTATATTTTTATTATTATTTTGTCCTTTAGTTTATGCTGATATACCTGGACCAACAATTCATAATTTAAATGATGGTACGCAAACTTGGTCTTTGCCTGTACAAACTTTAGTTTTTTTAACTGCTCTGACTTTTCTTCCAGCTTTTCTTTTAATGATGACTAGTTTTACACGAATTATTATTGTTTTTGGATTATTGAGAAATGCTTTAGGAACTCCATATGCTCCACCTAATCAAATATTATTAGGTTTAGCGCTTTTTCTAACTTTTTTTATTATGTCTCCAACTTTTGAAAAAGTTTATGAAGAAGCTTATCTTCCCTTTAGTAAGGAAGAAATTAATATGAATGAAGCTATTTTAAAAGGTTCAATTCCATTGAAAAAGTTTATGTTAAATCAAACAAGAACGTCTGATTTAGAGTTGTTTTCAAAAATAGCACATGTTTCTGATTATAAAGATCAAGATGAAATACCTATGCGAATTTTATTACCTTCATTTATTACAAGTGAATTAAAAACAGCGTTTCAAATTGGTTTTACTATTTTTATACCTTTTTTAATTATTGACTTAGTTGTTGCTAGCGTGTTAATGGCTCTTGGTATGATGATGGTTCCACCTTCAACAATTTCTTTACCTTTTAAATTAATGTTATTTGTACTAGTAGATGGATGGCAATTATTAGTAACTTCACTATCACAAAGTTTTAATGTGTAATATTTTAATGGGATTTTTTATGACTCCTGAATATATAATGGTTTTATTTAGCCAGGCTATTAAAGTTGCATTAATGATTGCATCTCCATTATTATTATCAGCTTTAATAAGTGGTTTGATTATCAGTATATTACAAGCAGCTACGCAAGTAAATGAGCAAACTCTTTCTTTTATTCCTAAAATAATTTCTATTTTAGCTACTATTGCTATACTTGGTCCTTGGATGTTGGGTGTTATGTTGGATTATACGCATAACTTATTTAATAATATACCAGCTATTATAAAATAATGTTAACATTTAATAATTTACAATTAGTAACAATTATAAGTAACTTTTTTTGGCCATTAGTGCGTATTTTATCATTTTTTTCAACTGTTCCAGTTTTTAATGATGAGCATATAAATAAAAAAACGAAAATAGTTTTATCTATATTAATTAGTTGGATTGTATTTCCATTTTTACCTCAAGTAAAAATACAACTATTTTCTTTAGTTGGCTTATTACTTTTATTAGAACAAATTTTAATTGGTATTACCTTAGGATTTACTTGTCAATTTTTATTTGCTACAATTAATTTTTCAGGGGAACTAATAGGACTACAAATGGGTTTATCATTTGCAACGTTTTTCAATGCAAATAATAATATCGGTGTTTCTATAATATCTCGCTTGTTGAATATTTTAATGTTATCTTTCTTTTTGTCAATTAATGCACATCTTTATTTAATAAATATATTAATTAACAGTTTTTATAGTATACCAATTAATATTATTTTTTTTAATCATAGTGTTTTTTCTATTATCTTGCAATTCGCTAGTAATATCTTTTTAAATAGCATAATGCTAATTTTTCCAATTATAATTTTCTTATTGCTATCTAATTTAATAATGAGTATTTTAAATCGATTATCTCCTCAGATATCTATTTTTTCTATTGGTTTTCCGTTGAATTTATTAATAGGTATACTTATGTTATATTATTTAGTAGGTATTTCTTTCCCTATTTTTAACAACTTATTAAATCAATTAATTTTATTTTTATCAAATACTTTTTTAAAATTACAGTAAATTATTTATATGTATTTATAAAGTATAATTTACATTAAATTATACTTTAGTTTTCAAATAACATTTTTTAAATTTTATTTACAATTTTTTATTATTTAATTTTTCCTTCATTATATAATACATGTTTTCGAATAGTTGGATCATATTTTTTTAATACTAATTTATCAGGTGTATTTCTTTTGTTTTTAGTAGTAGTATAATAATGCCCTGTTCCTGAGGAAGAAATCATTTTAATTTTTTCTCTATTTTTTTTAGCCATATTAAACCCTTATTTTTTGTTTTTTATTTTTTTTATCATCAATTCTACTCCATTTTTATCAATACAACGCATTCCATTAACAGATATACGTAACTTAATAAATCTTTTTTTTTCTGGAATCCAGAAACGATGATTTTGAATATTTGGTAAAAATTTTCTTTTTGTTGCATTTAAAGCATGTGATCGATTGTGACCAACCATACGTTTTTTTCCTGTAACCTGACATATACGAGACATATAAAATTTTTCCCAAAATGAATTTTTGATTTTTTACTTTTAAAACTAGTAAATCACATACTAATATAGTATATATTAATTGAATTGTGTACCTTTTAGATGATTTTACTATGAAAAGTGAATAAATTTAAATAATTTATTTAAAAGTATATTTTTTTTTAAATTAGTATAATATAAAATTTTGTATTTTAAGTGTTAATTAATATTTAATTTGGGATTGCTCCTATGAGTGTATATCAGAGATATTTATCTAAATCTTTGATTTTTTTTTCTAGTTTACTATTTTTGATAGTATTTTTATTAGAAAGTAATTGTGGGTTTAAATTTTTTTTTAATATTACTAATTATTTTTTTTGGGGATTAAAAACAGAAAAAATATCAGGAAATTGGCGTGATTTTACATTAAAAAATATTACTTTTAATTTTTTTCACACATCTATTAAAGCCGCTAGCATTCATATAGTAATTGATCCGATATCTCTATTAAAAATACATAAAGTTTTCAAAAATATTGAGATAAAAAACCTGATTTTTTCATTTAATGAAAATAATTTTTTTTTCTTAGAAAAAAAACATTTCAAAAAAAATATATTAGAAAAAAATATTTTTTTTAGTAACTATATTATTTTAAAAAAAATTTATTTTAATAAAATTTTATTAAAATCAAATAATACACATATACATTTATCCAATGTGAATAGTGGATTCAAATTAATTAATAATAATTTTACAATATTTCGTACTTATGTTGATTCTATTTATTTAGATTTAAAAAAAAATAATCAAAAAAATCTTTTGAACAAAAACACATTTATTAACAAAAAAGAAATAAATAATCTTTTATCTTGTTTTTTAGATCATAAAAAATTTTCACTTCCAATAAATTTAAATTTAATGTTTATGAAATGTAAAAAAATTAAGTTTTTTCATTATCAGTTTAAAAATATTTTATTTCGAGGTATTATTAATAATCAATTTGTATTTAAATTAAAATTTAATGATTTTTTTAAATTTAATATATTTGGAAAAGTATTATTGAATAATTTAAATCATCCTATATACATTCATCTACATATTCATCGTCTATTATTTCCAGTTAAAAAAAGATTAATATTTACTTCAAAAAATGTTAATTTAATTTTAAAAGGAACAATAGATAATTATGATTTATCATTTAAAAATATTATTAATATATCAGGTGTTCCATCAGTTTTTTTGAATATTTTTGGTAGTGGAAACTTAACAAATATTTCTTTAAATAAAATTCATGTGATTCCAATTTTGAAAAACATTCAAAGCAATACATTATTTCATTTAAAAAAAGAAAGCTATACTCAATATATTTCGAAATTGACAGGAAATATTAATATATCCAATAATATTAAGAAAGGTGCAAATAATGTAAAAATTTCTCATTTTAATCTAAAAGCTAATATAATAGATAAGAAAATGCTAATATTAGGTTCCTTATATTATAATCAAATGAATAACATAAAAATACCTAAAATGAGTTTTTTTTTAGGAAGAAATACAGGATTTTTAAAGGGATCAATATCAAAATTAATTAATCTTAACTCATCTATTAATGCTAACAATTTAGATTATTTTATACCTAATTTAAAAGGAGCAGTTATAACTACATTAAATATATATGGTTTTTATTTTTCACCTGTTATTTCTGGTGTTGTTTCAGGAGAAAAGTTAAATTGGAACAATACAATCTATTTAAATAGCATGAAAATGTTATTTAATGTAAATACCAAAAATAATGTTACAAAAAATGTTTCTCTTGTTATAAAAAATTTTAATTTTCTAAAATTTTATTTAGATTATTTAAATATAAAGCTTTATTGGAACGATATTAAACAAAAATTTTATTGTTTTATAAAAAATAAAAACTTGAATATAAATTTTATTATAAATGGAAAATTTGATTATCAAAATCAATTTTGGGAAGGTACTTTTAAACGAATAAATGTTTCAATGTTTCATAAGAAATGGATTTTTAATAATAATCCAATTATATTTAGTTTGAATAAAAATATAAAAAAAAATAAAAAAAATAGAATAAAAAACAAATATCATATTTTTTCTACGATTAACAGAGTTAAAAAATTTTTATTTTCTTCTGTTTTTAATTCATCTATTAATTTTAAAACTAATTTGTTTTTTCAAACAAAGTTTATATCAAATACAAATAATAAATATTCTAATGTAAAAACATTTTTATATAGTAATAATACGATATTATACAAAAAAATTAAAAATAAAATTTTTTCAACAAAAATATCTTCTTTTAAATTATTAGTTCATTTAAAGAAAAATAATCTTATAACTCGCTGGGTAATATACCCATTGAAAAATAAAAATAATAAATTATTTGGATTTTTAAATATTTATGATTTTTTTTATAAAAAAAATATACGAGGAAAATATTTTTTATTTAATTTTCCTTCTTCTATTTTAAATTTTTTTACTTCAAATTTCACAATACTTAAAGGTATATGCACTGGAAAAATAAAATTTTCAGGAACATTATATCAGCCTCATATATTGGCTGATATTCATTTAAACCATTTCTATATTAAAAGTAATCAGATATTAAAGTATATTATTTTATTTTTTTACCCTTCTTTTAATTTAATTAAATATGTAAAAATTAATCAATCGATTTTTATAAATCAAGGAGATGTATTATTTCAATTATATTCAAACTCAAAAAGTAATGTTGTTAATTTGATAGAATGGAATATTTTTTTTAATAGTAATCAAGTTCTTTTTTTTATTGCTCCAAAAATAAAATTAAATCTTTTTTCTCAATTAAATTTGCATTATTTTTTATTAAAATATGACTTAATTGGATATTTAAAATCTTTTTTATTTAATTTTCAAATCAATGAAAAAAATTTTATTTTTTAAAAAATCAAACAACTTTTTATACATTTTTTTTATTTTTGAATCGATTACATGAAGAAATAATTTCTAATTTTGCAGCTTTATGATTATCCCATCCTATAATTTTAGTCCATTTTTCTGTTTCTATTTTTTTATAATATTTAAAAAAGTGTTCTATTTGTTTTTTTAATAACTCTGATATATCTGTAATGTTATTAATATATTTATATGTTTTGCAAATTTTACTTTTTGGTACAGCTATAATCTTAGAATCATCTCCTGATTCATCTTTCATTTTCAGTATGCCAATAGGCTTGCAATGGATAATAGAGCAAGATTGTATAGGATATGGAGATGGCACTAAAACATCTAAAGGATCTCCGTCCATAGATAATGTTTGATTAATATATCCGTAATTGCAAGGGTAAAACATTGGCGTAGATATAAAACGATCTACAAAAAGTAAACCTGATTCTTTTTTTGTTTCGTATTTAATAGGAGATGAATTAGATGGTATTTCAATGATAACATATATATCATTTGGTATATTATCACCTGCAATGATTTTATTATAATCCATTGATTTTTACCTTTTTATATCTTGAAAATATTGTGTTTATATCAAATTTTTTATAGTTTTTTAAAATAAATTTAAAAATAGAAAATTTTAATTAATATTATTTATTCAATAATGTATTTTAAGAATAATTATTTTTTTATACAGTTCTTTATAAATTAATATTAATATATTCTACTTATATAGTATATGTATTTATTAAGGAGTTACAAATGAAATTAATTCATCAAATTGAAAAAGAAGAAAATTTACTAATAAATACAGTAAGTAACACTCTTCAGTTAGCAAAAAAAACAATTAATTGTTCTATTGAAGTTTCTGTGAAAAAAACAATAGGATTCAATATTAATATTAGAAATAACATTGTAGAAAATATAGAATTTAATAGTGATGGAGCATTATTTATTACTGTATATAATAAATTTTCTAAAGGTAGCGTCTCATCTAGAGATTTTAGTGTAAATAGTATTAAAAAAATGTTAGATATTGCTATAGATATTTCTAAAAATTCTTCTTCTGATTTTTTTGTAGGCTTACCGGATATAAAATTGCTTTGTTTTAATCCTAATAATCTTGATTTATTTCATCCTTCTGAATTGAGTATAAAAAATGGAATTAATTTTGCTTCTATAGTAGAAAAAGAAGCATTTAAATTTGATAAAAGAATTTTTAATAGTGAAGGAAGTTTTTTTAGTAGTCATATTACTATAAATGTTTTAGGAAACAGCTTGGGAATGTTAGAAAAATATAAATCAACTCTTTATTCAGCTTATAACTGTATGATTGCAAAAGAAAAAAATATAATGCAAAGAGATTTTTATTATTCTACTTCTAGAAAAATAGAGAATTTAGAAAAACCTGATATTTTAGGACAAAATACTGCAAAACGTGCTGTTTCTCGATTAGGTTCTAAAAAAATTAATACTATGAAATCTTCAGTTATATTTTCAAAAGAAATATCTTTTAATTTTTTTTCTAATCTTATCCCAGCTATTAGTGGTGATAATATTTATCGTAAATCTACTTTTTTACTGCATGATTTACAAAAACAAATTTTTCCTAATTGGTTAAATATTATAGAAAACCCACATATTCAGCAGGGATTAGGTAGTAAGCCTTTTGATGATGAAGGTGTAAAAACAACTGTAAAATATATTGTTAAAAATGGAATATTATCTACTTGGTTACTTAATAGTTATAATTCTCGTAAATTAAAATTAATTAGTACTGGGAATTCTGGAGGTATTCATAACTGGTTAGTTTCTAATCAAAATATATCATTTCAAGATTTATTAGAAAATATGAGCACTGGATTATTAGTAACTGAATTAATGGGTCAAGGAGTAGATATTGTTAATGGAAATTACTCACAAGGTGCTATAGGATTTTGGGTTGAACATGGACAAATTAAATATCCAGTGAATGAAATTACAATTTCTGGTAATTTAAAACATATGTGGCTTAACATTCTGAGTATTAGTAATGATATTGATACACGACATAACATTCAATGTGGTTCTATATTAATATCTGAAATGCAGATTTCAGGAAATTAATTGCTATTTTTAAAGTAAATTATATAAAAGGTAATAAATTTATTACCTTTTTAAAGATTTTATTTGTTATATTAAGAAGTTGACTGATAAGCCGGGTTCTGTTTTTAAAACAGTCATTCATCTAGATTAACAATTACTTGTTAATTCAAGCAGTCTACCCAGGTTTTTAGTACGAGCAATACCTTTTATAATAACCTATATTTGACTTTGCTCCAGGTGGAGTTTACCGTGCCATAAATTGTTGCCAATTATGCGGTGTGCTCTTACCACACCTTTTCACCCTTTCCATTTTTAAAACATATATGATATTAAATTTGGTGGTTTTTTTTCTGTTGCACTAGTCATAAGTTCACACTTTCCAGGTGTTACCTGGCACCTTGCTCTATGAAGCCCGGACTTTCCTCTCTTTAGCAAAGAATACTAAACAGCGACTGTTTTAGTCAACTTCTTAATAAATATTATATGCTATTTAAATAAGAATGTCATTTGTCTTTATTTGTTATTGCATACTGATATAAATTATTTTTTTTAATTTTATGAATTTTTGAAGTTATTAATACTGATTGTTTTAACGATAGAACTGTTCTTAATATTGTAAAAGTATTTATTATCTTATCTGAAATATTGACATTTTTAAATTCTTTATAACCATCTATAATAATAACATTTTCTCCTTTATTATAACGGTTTTCATCTTCTTTTATCCAAGAAAGCATTAAATAAGCTTTATTCCCATAAATAATTTCCCACTTTTTTGTAATTTCTCTGGCAATGACTATATGTCTATTTTCTCCAATTTCATTTATTATATCCTTGATAGTTTCAATTATTCTATGTTTTGATTCATAAAAAATCATTGTTCGTTTTTCTTTTTTTAATGAATTTAATAAATCACGTCTTAATTGTTTTTTAGAAGGAAGAAATCCTTCATAACAAAAACGATGTGTAGATAGTCCAGAAGCGATTAATGCAGTTATAGCTGCGCAAGGACCAGGAAGCGGAAGAATTTGGATATTAAAAAGATGGCATTTCTTAATTAGTAAATATCCTGGATCATTGATTAGTGGAGTTCCTGCATTAGATACTAAAGCAATTTTTTTCCCTTTTTTTAGTTCTTCAATTAAATTATTACTTTTTTGCGATTCATTAATTTTGTTAAAAGTTATTAAGATATTTTTTATATTAAAATGTTTTAGTAAAATATTAGTATGTTTAATATTTTCACATGCTATTAGATCAACTGATTTTAATGTTTCTAAAGCACGATAGGTAATATCAGATAAATTACCAATAGGAGTTGGTACGATATAAAGAATTCCAGTATTTTTAAATAAATTCACTTTTTTATCCAAATATATTTTATGTTTATTTTAATTAAAACGAAATTAATTATTTTATTATATAAACAATATTGAATTTAATCTTTTTATATTTAACTAAATAACAATACATTATTGCGAAAGGAAATCGAGTGAAAAGAGTCGTTATTACAGGATTTGGTATTATTTCTAGCATTGGAAATAATAAACAAGAAGTTTTAGCTTCTTTGTGTAATGGTCGTTCCGGAATAACATTTTCAGATCAAATGAAAGAATTAGGTATGCGTAGTCATGTATGGGGAAATATTAAATTAGAACATAAAAATATCATAAGTAAAAAAATGTCTCGTTTCATGACCGACGCCTCTATTTATGCTTTTTTATCAATGGAGCAAGCAATTAAAGATGCTAATTTAAAAAATAAACATTATCAAAAAAATTCTCGTGTTGGACTAATTGTTGGTTCAGGAGGAGGTTCTCGTAAAGATTATGTAAAAAATATAAATATAATAAAAAATCGTTATAGTTTTCGTTCTTTAAGTCCATATACCGCAATTAAATCTATGACATCTTCAATTTCTGCGTGTTTATCAACTATATTCAAGATTCATGGCGTAAATTACTCTATTAATTCTGCTTGCGCTACTTCTGGGCATTGTATTGGAAATGCTTTTGAATTAGTTAAATATGGAAAACAAGATCTTATTTTTGCAGGCGGTGGTGAAGAAGTAAGTTGTGAATTAGCTGCTGAGTTCGATTCAATGAAAGCGCTGTCTTCACATTTTAATAAAAATCCCATAAAAGCATCTCGTGTATACGATTTAAAACGAGATGGTTTTGTTATATCCGGAGGAGCAGGTATTGTCGTTATTGAAGATTTACATTCCGCACTTGCTCGTTCTGCTCACATTTATGCTGAAATTATTGGATATGCTGCAACATCTGATGGTGGTAATATAGTTATACCTTCTGGAGAAGGCGCGTTAAGATGCATGAATTTAGCAAAAGGGCAAAAAAAGTTATCTGTAGATTATTTAAATGTTCATGGAACATCAACTAAAATTGGGGATTTAATTGAATTAAAAGCAATTCAAAAATCTTTTTTAAATGAAAAAAAACCAATGATTTCAGCAACAAAATCTATAACTGGTCACTCTTTAGGGGCGTCTGGAGTCCATGAAATTATTTATACTTTATTAATGTTACAATATAATTTTATATCTCCTTCAATTAATATCGAAATATTAGATCCTTGTGCAAAAAATATGAATATTATTCAAAAAACTATTTCTAAAAAAATTACAATAGCAATGTCTAATAGTTTTGGATTTGGAGGAACTAATGTTTCTTTAATATTAAAAAGATACTAATTTTATAAAGTAAATATTATTTAAATTATATATTAAATATATGTATTATTAATAAGATAAAATTTACATTTTATATTTTTTGTATTTTACTACCTTTTAAATACCTTAATAATAAGAGTAACGTATAATGAATCAGTTAGAGTTATTAAGAAAATTTACGACAATCGTTGCAGATACAAGTGATATAGATTCTATTTGCAAATATAAACCTGAAGATGCAACTACAAATCCATCTTTAATATTAAAAGCAGTCAATTTAAATAAAAATAAAAAATTTCTTCATCAAGCAGTAGAATATGCTAAAAAAAAAGGAGGATCAAAACAAGAAAAATTAATAAATGCAACAGATAAAATTTTAGTTGATCTTGGTATAGAAATTTTAAAATATATACCAGGTTATATTTCTAGTGAAGTAGATGCTCGTTTATCTTTTAATCAAGATCATTGCATTTTAAAAGCAAATAAAATAATTAAAATGTATGAAGATCAAGGTGTTTCTAGAAAAAGAGTATTAATTAAATTAGCGGCTACATGGGAATGTATAAAAGCAGCGGAAGAACTAAAAAAAGATAATATTTTTTGCAATTTAACTCTTTTATTTTCTTTTGCTCAAGCGCGCGCTTGTGCGGAATCAAAAATATTTCTAATATCTCCTTTTGTTGGTCGTATTTACGATTGGTATGTAGCTCAAAATTTAATATCGAATTTTTCTTATAATGAAGATCCAGGAGTAATTTCTGTTCGTAAAATATATAATTTTTATAAAAAACATAATTATAAAACTATTATTATGGGTGCTAGTTTTCGAAATATTCAACAAATTTTGTTATTATCTGGATGTGACCGATTAACTATTGCTCCTATATTATTAAAAGAACTGGAATCAAATAATACAGTATTTGATAGAAAATTAATTCCACCTACTACTTTTGTAAATCCACCTATGCCTCTTTCCGAAGAAGAATTTCGATGGGCGCATAATCAAGACGAAATGGCTGTTCAAAAATTATCAGAAGGTATAAGAAATTTTGGAAAAGATCAAATTCTTTTAGAAGAAATTATTTCAAAATTAATATAAAAATTTCACAAAATATTAATTTATTTTTTATAAAATTAGAACTTGGGAAAAATTTATGTCTTTGGAAAAAAAATTATCGAATGCAATTCGTATGTTAAGTATAGATGCAGTTGAAAATGCAAAATCAGGTCACCCTGGGATGCCAATGGGAATGGCGGATATTGCAGAAGTATTATGGAGGAATTTTTTAAAACATAACCCAAAAAATCCTAAATGGAACAATCGAGATCGATTTGTTTTGTCTAATGGTCATGGTTCTATGTTGCTTTACAGTTTATTACATCTTACTGGATACGATTTATCAATAGAAGAAATTAAAAGATTTAGAAAGCTTAATTCTAAAACTCCAGGACATCCTGAAGTAGAAGAAACACCAGGTGTTGAAACTACTACTGGCCCTTTAGGTCAAGGTTTAGCGAATGCTGTAGGAATGGCTATTGCAGAAAAAACATTAAGTGCTTATTTTAATCGTTTACATTTTGATATAGTGAATCACTATACGTGGGTTTTTGTAGGAGATGGATGTTTAATGGAAGGAATTTCCCATGAAGTTTGTTCTTTAGCTGGAACATTAAAATTAGGGAAATTAATTGTTTTTTATGATAGTAATGGCATTTCAATAGATGGAAAAGTGTCAAATTGGTTTACAGATGATACAGTAATGCGTTTTCAGTCTTACAATTGGCATGTGATAGATAAAGTTAATGGTCATGATTCAAATGCTATAATGAAAAGTATTCAAGAAGCAATATCTATACAAGATCAGCCTTCTATAATTATTTGCAATACTATTATTGGTTTTGGATCACCAAACAAATCAGGAACATCAGAATCTCATGGTGCTCCTCTTGGAGAATCTGAAATTAATTTAACAAGAACAAATTTAAAATGGAATTATTTACCTTTTGAAATTCCCCAGGAAATTTATAAAAAGTGGAATTTCATTAAACAAGGATTAAAATTAGAAAAAGAATGGGATAAAAAATTTACTTTATATCAAGTAAAATACCCTGAACTAGCTAAGGAATATTTAAGACGCTTCAGAAAAGATTTACCTGATAAATGGCACGAAAAAACTAGTGAATATATTATTCAATTACAAAAAAATCCTAAAAATATAGCAAGTAGAAACGCCTCTCAAAATACTTTAGAAAAATTTGTAAGATTATTACCTGAGTTAATAGGGGGGTCAGCAGACTTATCACCTAGTAATTTAACTATTTGTTCATCTTCTAGTTCTATAGCAGAAAATACATCAGGAAACTATATTCATTACGGTGTACGTGAATTTGGAATGACTGCTATTGCTAACGGTATTTCGCATCATGGAGGATTTATTCCATATACTTCAACATTTTTAATGTTTGTTGAATACGCAAGAAATGCTGTACGTATGGCTGCTTTAATGAATACTAAACATATTTTTGTATATACTCATGATTCTATTGGATTAGGAGAAGATGGTCCTACTCATCAACCAATAGAACAATTGGCTAATTTAAGAATGACTCCTAATATAGATGTATGGCGACCTTGTGATCAAGTAGAAACTGCTATAGCATGGAAATTTGCAATTGAAAAAAAAGCAGGTCCAACAGCATTAATTTTATCACGTCAGAATCTATCTCAGATTGATAGAAATGATGAACAATTAAATAATATTTCATATGGAGCATATATATTGTATGACTCTAAAAAACCTATTGATGTTATTTTTATATCAACTGGATCAGAAATCGCAATTACCTTGCTTGCTGCAAAAAAAATTGTTTCTTTAGGTTATTCTGTGCGTGTAGTTTCTATGCCTTCTAATAATGTTTTTGATAGACAGAAAAACACATATAAAGAACTAGTGCTTCCTTCTTACGTGACTAAAAGAATTGCAATAGAGGCAAGTATCAAAGATTTTTGGTATAAATACGTAGGAATAGAAGGTTTAATTATTGGAATGGAAACATTTGGAAAATCAGCTTCAGCTGATATTTTATTTCAAAAGTTTGGTTTTACTGTAGAAAATATAGTTAATCAATCAAAAAATTTTTTAGAACATTAATTTTAAGCTATCATAAACATTTACAAGGGGCTTTTTAGCCCCACTAGAATAATTTTTTTAAACATTAGAAATAATAAATAATATTTTAAAGAGAAAAATATGATTTGCTCAGTAACTGCATTGTCAAAGAAATTAATTCGAATTCCATCTATAAGCCCAAAAGATCTAGGGTGTCAAGATATTATGATAAATTTTTTGTCTGAACTTGGATTTCAAATAAAGCAAATTAACATTAACGATACAAAAAATTTTTGGGCTACTAGAGGATCAGGTAAAACTTTAACATTCGCAGGTCATACAGATGTAGTTTCACCTGGCGAGTGCAAAGATTGGAATCATCATCCATTTGATCCTATAGTAAAAAATGGTTATTTATTTGGCAGAGGCGCGTCAGATATGAAGGGTGCTTTAGCTGCTATGCTGATAGCATCAAAAAGATTTATAAAAAAACATTCTAATTATAAAGGTCGATTATCTTTTTTAATTACTTCAGATGAAGAGTCTTCTGCTATACATGGAACAACGAAAGTAGTAGATTATTTAATTGCTAAAAAAGAGAGAATTGACTATTGTATTATAGGAGAACCTACTAGCGAAAACAAAATTGGTGATTGTATAAAAAATGGAAGACGTGGTTCTTTGACAGCTAATTTAACAATTTTAGGTGTTCAAGGTCATATTGCATATCCGCATTTAGCAGATAATCCAATTCATAAAGGATTGCCTATTATTTTAAAATTATTATCTATATCATTAGATCAAGGTAATAGTTTTTTTTCACCAACTAGTATAAATATCGCAAATATTCACGCAGGTAATGGAAGTAATAATATAATTCCAGCTTCTTTATTTGTACAGTTTAATTTTCGTTTTAGTGATGAAATATCTGAAAATCAAATAAAATTAAAATTTATACAAATATTAGAAAAAAACAATATTAATTATTCCATAAAATGGCATTTATCTGGACTTCCTTTTATTACAAAAGAGGGTTTATTAAAAAATACTGCAATAGAATCTATTTTAAAAATTACCAAGATAAAACCAATTGTATCTACAGATGGTGGAACGTCAGATGGACGTTTTATAGCAAAACTTAATCCACAAATAATAGAAGTAGGTTTGATTAACAAGACTATTCACAAAGTTAATGAATGCGTTAAAATATCTGATTTAAGAATATTAACCTTAATTTATGAAAATATTATGAAAAAGTTATTTATATAAAATAGTAATAATCTAAAGAATTATTTTACTATAAATAATGCAGAATATCTTGTGAGATAATCTGCACGTAAGTTCTATTATATAAATGAAATTTTTGTATATTTTATTGACTAATTAATTTATACAGGAGGAAATATATCAATTTTTTCTTTTTTCAAGTCTTCTTCTGTATAAGGTATTTTATATTCTTTATCTTCAGTAGGAAAATTGATCCCTTTTGGAATAATTAGTTTTTGCAATGTATTTTGATTACTTGCATTAATAAAGTATTTAGGATGGTTTTTTAAAATATCTAAGTCACAAGAACTTAATGAAACTAGAATAAAAATTTTCAAAATAATGACTTTTTTTTGAAAAAAAAGTTTATTTTTATTGAAAATTAGCATATTGAAGAGCTTTTTCAAGTTGAACTTTTCCAGCAGATGAAATTGGAGTCATTGGTAAACGAAGTGTATCATTTTGTATTAAACCCATTTTTTTAGCAAGCCATTTAATCGGAATTGGATTTGATTCTATAAATAACGCCTCATGTAATAAAGACAAGCGCTCATTTATATATCTAGCATTTTTAAAATCACCTTTTAACGCATATGAACACATTTTTGTCATTTCTTTTGCAGCAATATTTGCTGTTACTGATATTACTCCTTGACCACCTAACTGTATAAAATCTAATGCTGTTGCATCATCACCACTAATTAGCAAAAAATTATTTTTTACAATTTTTTTAATTTGATTAATTCTTGATAAATCTCCACTTGCTTCTTTTATCCCAATAATATTCTTAAATTGAGATAAGCGTGAAATAGTTGAGGGTAGCAAGTCACATCCTGTACGACTAGGAACATTGTATAAGATTTGTGGTAGATCTGTATTTTCTGAAATAGCTTTAAAATGTTGATATAATCCTTCTTGAGTAGGTTTGTTATAATACGGAGTTACACTGAGACAAGCTGCAATTCCAGATTTTTCAAATCTTTTAGTCAACGCTATCGCTTCAGTTGTCGCATTTGCACCTGTTCCTGCAATAATAGGAATTCTTTGATTTGCAATTTCTAACGTTAACATAACAACTTTAATGTGTTCTTCTTGACTTAAAGTAGCTGACTCTCCAGTTGTCCCAATAGAAACAATTGCTGTTGTTTTATTTAATACATGATAATCAATTAAATTTTTTAAACTAGAATGACAAATACCGCCTGATTTATTCATTGGTGTAATTAGAGCTACGATACTTCCTGTGAACATTATTTTTTTTTTCCTCCATAAAAATATTTATGGTATATTTATTTAAAATTTAAAAATGAATTAAATTATATTATATATCTATGTATTGTAATTCATTTAAATTGTTTTATTATTAGTTAAATTTTAAACAAAAATTTCATTAATAATATATTTTAAAAAATCAATTTTAAACATTCAATTAATATTTAAGTAGTTTATTTAGTATTAAAAATTTTTTAAATAATATTTTCATAACAATTAAATCTTGATGTTAAAAAATTATTTACTGTAATATAAATATAAGAAACTAAACATCAATAAGTCATTATAGTATATAACATCATTATTTTTAAATATTTCTCGTTTTAACGTTTATAATTTTTTATAGTGATATTTTTTATTAATTTTATAAAAACTTATGTTTTTAATTGTTTAAAACAGACATTTACAATTATTTAACAATGATTTTATTATGCTACTAAATATTTAATTTTAGTAGCACAAATTTTTTTAATGAATTAAATACTAATTAATTTTTTATCACATTGAGCTCTAAATCTTAATATATGATCCATAATCACAATTGCAACCATTGCTTCAGTAATTGGTACAGCTCTAATTCCTACACACGGATCATGTCGACCTTTTACTACTATTTCTGATATTTCATTGTTTATATTAACTGTTTGCCCTGGTATTCGTATACTTGAAGTGGGTTTAAATGCTGCTTTTAATATAATATTTTCACCATTACTAATACCTCCTAGTATGCCACCAGAATGATTACTTTTAAATCCATTTGGACTCATTTCATCTCGATTTTGACTGCCTCTTTGATTTACGACTAAAAAACCATCTCCAATTTCTACTCCTTTAACTGCGTTAATACTCATTAATGCGTGTGCTAAATCTGCATCTATTCGGTCAAAAACTGGTTCTCCAAGTCCTATAGGAACATTTTCAACAATAATTGTTATTTCAGCTCCGATTGAATCAC
Source organism: Buchnera aphidicola (Aphis nasturtii) (assembly GCF_005083345.1). Lineage (NCBI taxonomy): Bacteria > Pseudomonadati > Pseudomonadota > Gammaproteobacteria > Enterobacterales > Erwiniaceae > Buchnera > Buchnera aphidicola. Next base: position 100,801 of record NZ_CP034888.1, read on the forward strand.
CTGCTTTTTTTAATTCTTTAATTAATTTTTTTATGTTTTCTATTTTTTGTGGATTAGAACAAAAAAAAGGATTTTTGTTGACTTCCTCCCATGATTTAAATGAACATTGAATATCACCTATTGCTGATAAATATCCTCGAATTATTATTCCATATTTATTTTTAAGATATTTTTTTGCAATAGCTCCAGCTGCGACTCTCATAGCAGTTTCACGTGCAGATGCTCTTCCTCCTCCTCGATAATCTCTAATTCCATATTTTTTTTCATAAGTATAATCAGCATGTCCTGGTCTAAATAAATTTTTTATTTCTTTATAATCTTGAGATCTTTGATCAGTATTATGAATAATCAAACCAATACTTGTTCCAGTTGTTATATTATTAAAAACTCCGGAAAGTATTTGAATTTGATCTGATTCACATCTTTGTGTAGTATATCTAGAAGTACCAGGTTTTCTTCTATTTAAATCATTTTGTAAATCATTAGAAGATAATTTCAAACCTGGGGGTACACCATCAACTATACAACCCAACGCTCTTCCATGTGATTCACCAAAAGTTGTTACACAGAATATTTTCCCAATTGTATTTCCAGCCATATTTTCTTCTTTTTAATTGTTTTATATTGAAATAAATTGTATTTGAATCACATAACTACCTAGAAAATAAAAATTTTTTATTAGACAATATAATGATAAAATTTTTATTTGTTGTTTTTATAAAAACTAAATTATATAATCAAAAAAATATTTCTTAAAACAATAATTTTAAATAATGTGAATTTATATCAGATTTGGTAATAGATGATTATGAACAAAAATCGAGAATGTACTAACAATAGAAGTACTTCGTTTCGTCAATACATAAATGATACACGTGAAATCATACAAGATACGATATTTCATTCGAGAATAAATAAAGTAGTTAATCAAAATACAACATTAAAAAGAAATTTTTTTGAAGAAGAAGCTAATAGTTATTATTTTTCTTGTTTTCAAAATGAAAAAAATTTTTTTAAAGAAAATCCAGTTTCTTATATGCGTAGTAAAAATTCAAATAATATTTTAAAAAAATTAAAAAAAGGAAAGTATTTACCAGATATTTCTCTTGATTTACATGGATTAACACAGTATCAAGCACAAAAAAAACTAGGTCAACTAATTACAATTTGTCAAAAAGAAAAAATTTTTTGCGCGCATATTATACATGGATATGGAAAAAATATTTTAAAAAAGCAAATACCTTTTTGGCTATCTCAACATCCTGATATAGTTGCTTTTCATCAAGCCCCTAGAGTTTTTGGTAGTGATGCTGCTATTATAGTTATTATTGAAGTTTATAATTAAAAATGAATAAGTTAAAAATATTTTTAAAATATGTTTGTAATTAAAATTCACTCAAATTTAATTGATATATTTTTATATTTAAAAATATTTTCTCCTTAGATTTAATAATAAACAATATTGATTTAAATAAAATAAAAAATTTTTTTAAAACCCTTATTTTTTGGGTTTTTTTGTTTTATAGAAAGTTCAATTTTATAAATTGATTTTTAAACATAAAAATGTTACAGGATTTTGAAGATGTTAAATAATAATCGCGTACGTATAGCTATGCAAAAAACTGGTCGTTTAAGTAGTGAATCTATAAAATTATTAACTTTATGTGGGATTAAAATTAATTTAAAACAGCAAAAATTAATAGCATTTGCTCAAAATATGCCTATCGATGTTATGTTAGTGCGTGATGATGATATTCCAGGATTAGTGATGGATGGAGTCGTTGATTTAGGTATAGTCGGAGAAAATGTTTTAGAAGAAGAGTTGCTTAATCGAAAGTCACAAAATTTAGATAGTTCTTATGTAACCCTAAGGCGTCTTGATTTTGGTATTTGTAGATTATCTCTTGCAATTCCTATTAATACTACTTACATTGGAATAGAATCTGTAAAAAACTTTAGGATAGCTACTTCGTATCCTCATTTATTAAAAAAGTATTTAGATCGAAAAAATATTAACTTTAAATCGTGCATGTTAAATGGTTCCGTAGAAGTAGCACCTAGAGCAGGTTTAGCTGATGCTATTTGTGATTTAGTTTCAACAGGGGCTACCTTAGATGCAAACGGATTACGTGAAGTAAAGGTGATATTTCGCTCGCATGCATGTCTTATTTGTAAAATAGGAAATATTAATATTGCAAAGAAAGAAGTGATTAATAAATTAATGACTCGAATTAAAGGTGTAATCAAAGCGAGAGAATCAAAATATATTATGTTGCATGCCCCGATTAATAAACTTGATGAAGTAATATCTTTATTACATGGCGCCGAAAGACCGACAATTTTAAAATTAGCTGGTGATAAAAATCGAGTCGCTATGCATATGGTAAGCAGTGAAACATTGTTTTGGGAAACAATGGAAAAATTAAAAGATTTAGGAGCTAGTTCGATTTTAGTTTTACCTATTGAAAAAATGATGGAGTAAAATTTTATGAACTATTTTAATACAATTATTGATTGGAATAAGCTAACTGCTGATAAGCAAAAAAAAATTTTATCACGGCCTATTTATTTAGAAAAAAATATTGTTAAAAAAAAAGTAAAAGAAATAATTAAAAATGTTAAAGTTTTAGGAGACCAGTCTGTAAGAGATTATACTAATTTATTTGATAAATATTTGTTAAATACATTTCAGTTATCTCAAAAACGTATACTATCTTCTTTATCGAAAATTGATCCTGTATTACAAAACGCAATTGCTGTTGCAAAAAAAAATATTACTTTATTTCATAAAGCACAAATTATACCTGAAATAGATATTGAAACGCAAGTTGGAATACGCTGTCAGCAAATATGTTTACCCTTAAATTCCATTGGAATTTATGTTCCTAATGGAATAGCTCCTTTATTATCTACTGTTTTAATGCTTGGTATACCTGCTAAAATTTCGGGTTGTAAAGAAGTTATATTATGTTCACCTCCTCCTATTAGTGATGAAATTATTTATACTGCAAATGTCTGTGGTATTAATAAAATATTTCAAATAGGCGGTGCTCAAGCTATTTCTGCTATGGCATTTGGAACTGAAAGTATTCCTAAAGTAGATAAAATTTTCGGACCAGGAAATTCTTATGTTACAGAAGCAAAATTACAAGTTAGTTCTATGTTAAACGGACCAGAAATAGATATGTTAGCTGGTCCTTCTGAGTTGTTAATTATTTCTGATAAAACTTCTAATCCAGATTTTATTGCTGCTGACTTATTATCCCAAGCAGAACATGGAACATCTTCACAAGTAATATTGTTAACTTCTTGTATTGAATTAGCAAAAAAAGTTGTTTTATCTATTAATAAACAATTAAGAAATTTTGTTAGATCGTTTGATATATATACTGCTCTAAAAAATAGTGCAATAATTTTAACAAAAAATTTACTTGAATCTATTAATATATGTAATACATATGCACCAGAACATCTAATTATTCATACAAAAAAACCAAGATCATTACTTCATCATATATTAAATGCTAGTTCGATTTTTTTAGGTCCTTGGTCTCCTGAATCAGCAGGTGATTATGCTTCTGGAACGAATCATGTTTTGCCAACATATGGTAAATCTATTTCAAGATCTGCTCTGGGTTTATCTGATTTTAAAAAACGTATATTAGTACAAGAATTAACATCTCAAGGATTTATGGATTTATCAAATACTCTTGAAGCCCTATCTAAAGCGGAAAAATTAGAAGCTCATTATAATGCTGTTAGCATTCGAAAAAATTTCCTTAAGGATAAATATGAAAGATAGTATAATGCATTTAGTTAGATCAAATATAGCAACTTTGGAACCCTACCAATCAGCTAGGCGTATTGGAGGAAATGGTCATACATGGTTAAATGCCAATGAATGCCCTATATCTAGTCCATTTACAACTAATATTACATCATTTAATCGTTATCCTGAATCTCAACCTAAAAATTTAATTTCATCTTATGCTAATTATGTTCATTTGGCTAATAATCAAATTTTAGCTACTAGAGGTGCCGATGAAGGTATAGAATTATTGATTAAAGCTTTTTGTGATCCTGGGGAAGATTCAATTATTTGTTGTCCTCCAACTTATGATATGTATGCTATAAACGCAAGTATTTTAAACGTTCAAGTAAAGGAAATTCCTACGCTTAAAGAGACTTGGAAAATAGATTTAGAAAATATTCAACGTAATCTTAACAAAGTTAAATTAATATATATATGTAATCCTAATAACCCTACTGGAAATCTTATTTCAAAAAAAGATATTATAAATTTATTAAAAATAACTTTAGGATTGACTCTGGTAGTAATAGATGAAGCATATATAGAATTTTCTTCTAAATATAGCATGGTGAATTTTTTACAATATTATCCACATTTAATTATTTTGAGAACTTTATCTAAAGCATTTTCATTAGCAGGTATAAGATGTGGTTTTACGTTAGCAAACAAAGAAATTATTAGTATTTTAAACAAAGTAATTAGTCCATATCCAATTTCTACAATTGTTGCTGATATTGCTACACAAGCATTAAGTGAAATTGCAATAAAAAAAATGAAAAGTAGAGTTTTAAAACTTAATTGTAACCGTGATTGGTTAATTGATGAATTAAAAAAAATTTCTTTGGTGAAAAAAATTTTTAATAGCCACGCTAATTATATTTTAGTTAAATTTCATATGTATAAAAAAATATTCCAGAAATTATGGGAAAAAGGTATAATTTTAAGAAATCAGCATCATAAAATTAATTTAAAAAAATGTTTAAGAATATCAATTGGCTCTGATTCAGAATGCTTACGTTTAATTGAAGAAATTAAAATTTTGTCTAATATATAATATCTCAATTATAAGGTTTAATAAATGAAACAAAAAATGTTATTTATTGATCGAGATGGCACTTTAATTGATGAACCTAAAGATAATTTTCAAATTGATAAAATTAATAAAATTATATTGAAAGATAATGTCATTTCTTCATTATGTGAATTAATGAAACTGAATTATAAATTTATTATGGTTACTAATCAAGATGGTTTAGGAACTGAATCATTTCCATTAGAAAAATTTAATATACCTCATTTTTTTCTTTTAAAAATTTTTCGATCAGAAGGAATAGTATTTGAAGATATTTTAATTTGTCCACATTTTAAACATGATAACTGTAAATGTAGAAAACCTAAAACTCAATTATTAAAAATATGGCTAAATAAAATTGAAAAAAGCCGAAGCTATGTTATTGGTGATCGAATAACAGACATGGATTTAGCAAAAAATGTGCAATTACAAGGTATACAGTATCAAGAAAATCATTGTAATTGGAAAACAATTGTAAAAGAAATTAAACGAAAAAATAGATTTGGAGAAATTTTCCGAGAAACAAAAGAAACTTCTATACATGTAAAAGTATGGTTAGATTTAGAAAATTCTAGTGATATTGATACAGGAATAAATTTTTTTGATCATATGTTGGAGCAATTATCAATACATAGTGGTATTTCTATTTATATAAAAGCTAAGGGCGATTTAAAAGTTGATGATCATCATACTATAGAAGATACAGGTATTGCTTTAGGAGCAGCGTTATTACAAGCGTTAGAAAATAAGAATGGAATATCGAGATTTGGTTTTGTTTTACCTATGGATGAAAGTATAGCAAAATGTGTAATTGATTTATCAAATCGTTCATATTTAAATTTTAAAGGTTTTTTCCGATATCAATGCGTTGGTGATTTAAGTACTGATATGGTAGAACATTTTTTTTATTCTCTTTGTCAATCTATGAAAATTACTTTGCATTTATCGTTCAAAGGAAAAAATGATCATCATTGTATTGAAAGTTTATTTAAAGCATTTGGTAAAGCATTACGCCAAGCAATAAAAATAGAAGGGGAAACATTACCAACATCAAAAGGAATATTATAGTGACAATAGTGATATTAAATACTGGATGTGCTAATTTAACATCAATTAGAATAGCTATTAAGAGATTAGGATATATTTCTCAAATTACTTCTAATCCTGATCTATTACTAAAATCTAAAAAATTAATAATACCCGGTGTAGGAACTGCTGAAGCAGTGATGAATATTTTACATCAAAAAAACTTAGTTGATATTATCAAAAATATGAAACAACCTGTATTAGGTATTTGTCTTGGAATGCAAATTTTGTGTCGATTTAGTGAAGAATGTAATGGAACACAAACAATTGGTGTTTTAAATAACAATTCCACTATTCTTTTAAAAAATACAAATTTGTCTTTACCTCATGTTGGTTGGAATTGTATTAGCTTCAATAAACCGCATCAATTATTTAAAAATATTAAACAAGAATCTAGATTTTACTTTGTACATAGTTATATTATACCTATTGGAACATATACTTTAGCAACAAGTAATTATGGCATACCTTTTAGCTCTGTTATTCAAAAAAATAATTTTTTCGGAGTTCAATTTCATCCAGAAAAATCAGGTGATATAGGCTCTCAATTACTGAAAAATTTTTTAGAGATATAATTTTATGATTATTCCAGCATTTGATTTTTTAGAAGGAAAAGCAGTTCGTTTATATCAAGGAAATTATTTAGATAAAAAGTTTTATAATATAGACCTGTATCAACATTTAAAAGACTTAAAAAAACAAGGGGTCAAAATTATTCATTTAGTAGATCTAAATGGTGCAAAAAAAGCAGAAAATAGACAAATTAAACTTTTTCAAAATATTATATCTTATACTAAAATTCCAATTCAAATCGGCGGAGGAATACGAACTGAAAATGATATAAATACATTATTTAAATTGGGTTTTGAAAGAGTTGTTATTGGGTCTTCTGCAATAACAAACAAATTCGAAGTAAAAAGATGGTTAAAAGTTTATGGATCTAATAAAATTGTTTTAGCATTAGATATCAATATTATGAATAATAAAAAAAAAATATCAATCAATGGCTGGGTTAAAGAAACAAATTATACATTAGAAGATGCAATAGATTATTTTTCTTCTGAACACTTACAACATGTGCTTTGTACAGATATATCTAAAGATGGTACTTTATCTGGTCCTAATATTACATTATATAAAGAAATTGTAAAAAAATTTAAACATATTCAATTTCAAGCATCAGGAGGAGTGTCAAATTTATCGGATATTATTTCCTTAAAGCAAACTGGAGTGAATAGTATTATTATTGGTCGTAGTTTATTAGAAAAAAGATTTACAATAAAAGAGGCTTTAGAATGTTGGCAAAACGAATAATAGCATGCCTTGATGTAAGTCATGGGGTAGTAGTAAAAGGTATTCAATTTAAAAATCATCAAATTGTAGGCGATATAATTCCATTAGCTAAACGTTATGCAAAAGAAGGTATTGACGAATTAGTTTTTTATGACATCACTGCCGCTACTAAAAATACTGTAGTAGATCGAAGTTGGATAGAAAAAGTAGCAGAAGTTATTAATATTCCCTTTTGCGTCGCTGGTGGCATTAAAAGTGTAGAAGATGCAAGAAATATATTAACTTTTGGCGCTGATAAAATATCAATTAATTCTGCTGCATTAATAGATCCTACTTTAATAACAAGAATTGCTGATTGTTTTGGTGTGCAATGTATGGTTGTAGGAATTGATTCATGGTTTGATAAATTGAGTAAACGTTATATGGTGCAACAATATACAGGTGATGTAAATCGTACTTACCAGACTTCCTGGAAAACATCTAATTGGATAAAACACGTTCAAAAATGTGGTGCTGGAGAAGTTGTATTAAATATGATGAATCAAGACGGATTACAAAACGGATATGATTTATTACAATTAGAGAAAATGAGAAAAATATGCAAAGTACCTTTAATTGCATCAGGTGGAGCAGGAAATTTAGAGCATTTTTATGAAGCTTTATGTTATTCTAATGTTGATGGCGTATTAGCTGCTTCTGTTTTTCATAAAAATATAGTTAGTATAAAACTTTTAAAAGATTTTTTAATTCAAAAAGGAATAGAAATTCGACAATGTTAATCAAACAAAAAAAAATACTAAGATTAGATTGGAATAAAACTAATAACATGATGCCGACAATTATACAAGATGTTTTATCTAACGAAGTTCTTATGCACGGTTATATGAATCAAGAAGCTTTTTTAAAAACACAAAAAGAAGGTTTTGTTACTTTTTATTCTCGTAGTAAAAAACGTTTATGGACAAAAGGTGAAACTTCAGGAAATTTTTTAAGAGTAGTAGAAATAACCACAGATTGTGATAATGATTCATTATTAGTTTTAGTTGAGCCCATTGGAAATACATGCCATTTAAATAAAAAAAGTTGTTTTTTTTTAAAAAATCATCATTTGTCTTTTCTTTATGAATTGGAAAGAACAATAGAAAATAGAAAAAATAATAATTTCAAAAATTCTTATACATCTAGTTTGTATAAATCTGGAACTCATCGAATAGCTCAAAAAGTAGGTGAAGAAGCTGTAGAGACAATATTAGCTGCTATGAAAAAAGATACAAATGAATTAATCAACGAATCTTCAGATTTAATTTATCATTTACTTGTATTACTACATGATCAAAATTTAAATTTTAATTTAATTATTGAAAACTTAAAAAAAAGAAAACAATAAGATTATAAAATTTTTATTTTTAAATTGATGTTTTATAAAATAATTAATAAAAACAATATTTAATTTATAATATTTTAAGTTTATTTTAATTTCAAAAAATTTCAATAAAATTCATATATATTAACAACATATATAAATTTTTCTTATTGTAAAAATCAAATAAAAAACAAAAATCTATAAAATTAAAAGATATATAATCAATTTCAAGAATTGTAAAAATCTTATTTTTTATACATTTATTAAAATATTTTCATTTTTTAATGAAAAATTGAAAATAATTGTAATATCATTTATTGTGTAATAAATATAATTTAATAGAGTGATTAAAAATAAATAATATATTTTTAGAATTGGAGAACAAAATGTTAAAGCAACAAATTGGTGTTGTAGGTATGGCTGTAATGGGTCGAAACTTAGCATTAAATATTGCAAACAAAAACTATCGTGTGTCTATCTTTAATAGAACTAGATTAATAACGGAAGAAATAATTAAACAAAATAAAGGAAAAAACATTTTTCCATATTTTTCTATTAAAGATTTTATAGAATCTCTAATAAAACCAAGATGTGTATTATTAATGATAAAAGCGGGATCTCCTACAGATAATACTATACTCTCTATTCTTCCTTATTTAGAAAAGGGAGATATATTAATTGATGGAGGTAATACTTTTTATAAAGATACAATTAGAAGAAGCAATGATCTTCTTAGCAAAGGTATACATTTTATTGGTATGGGTGTTTCAGGCGGTGAATTTGGTGCATTAAATGGTCCTTCTATTATGCCTGGTGGATCAAAAGAAGCATATAAACTTATTTTTCCTATTTTAAAAGATATATCTGCTAAATTTAATGAAGAATCTTGTGTGACTTATATTGGTCCTAATGGTTCTGGTCATTATGTAAAAATGATTCATAATGGCATCGAATATGGTGATATGCAACTAATTTCAGAATCATATTTCATCTTAAAAAATTTATTAAATTTAAACAATGAAGAACTTGCGAATGTTTTCTCTGATTGGAATAAAGGAGAATTAAATAGTTATCTAATTGAAATAACAAAAAATATTTTTTTAAAACAAGATGAAAAAAATCGTTATGTATTAGATTTAATTTTAGATGAAGCAGAAGATAAAGGTACTGGTAAATGGATTAGTAAAAATGCTTTAGAACTTCGAGAGCCACTTACGTTAATTACAGAATCTGTTTTTTCAAGATATTTATCTTCACTTAAAAAACAGCGTATTATTGCTTCAAAAGTTCTAAGAGGACCTACTTTACAACGCATACCATCTGAAAATAAAAAGCTATTTATTGAAGAGGTTCGAAAAGCTTTATATTTAGGAAAAATCATTTCTTATGCCCAAGGTTTTTCTCAATTAAAAAAAGCATCAGAACAATATTCTTGGGATTTAAAATATAGTGAAATTGCTAAAATTTTTAGATCAGGATGTATTATTCGAGCGAAATTTTTAGAAAAAATAAAAGATGCATTTAATATCGATAATAATATAGATAATTTATTATTAACACCCTATTTCTCAAATGTATCTAATGAATATGAGAAATCTTTACGACATGTTGTGAGATATGGAATTAAATATGGGATTCCTGTTCCTACTTTTTCTTCTGCTATATCATATTATGATAGTTATCGAACTTCTTCCTCATCAGCTAATTTAATTCAAGCACAAAGAGATTATTTTGGCGCGCATACTTATAAAAGAACTGATACATCAGGATATTTTCATACAGATTGGTTAAGTAAAAAATAATTTAAACTATAAATATTTTAGTTTTTTAAAACAAAGTTGATTATATAATTTATTATGAGTTTAATGTTTTGAAATAGCAGAAGATGTTTAAATATATCTTTCTGCTATTAATAAGTGTATAAGTCATGAATATAAAGCTATTAAAATTATAGGAAAAATCATGCGTTTATGTGATCAAGATATTGAAGAATGGTTAGCTACAAAAAAATTAATTATTACACCTTATCCTAGCAAAGAACTTATTAACGGCGTTACTGTAGATATACATCTTGGAAACAAATTTCGTATTTTTTATGATCATACTATATCTTGTATTGATTTAAGCAGTTCGCAAGAAAAAATATCTAAAAATTTAAAAAAAATAATGAGTAATGAAAGATTATTTTCCCAAAAAAATCCATTTTTTTTAAAACCAAAATCTTTAGTATTGTTTTCAACTTTAGAAAGCATTACATTGCCTGATAATTTAGTTGGTTGGTTAGATGGTCGCTCTTCTTTAGCAAGGCTTGGGCTAATGATTCATGTAACATCTCATAGAATTGATCCTGGTTGGAATGGTAATATAGTCTTAGAAGTTTTTAATGCTGGCAATTTAACATTAGTCTTATCTCCAAAAATTAAAATTGCTGCATTAAGTTTTGAATTACTTTCTAAATCAGTTTCTCGATCTTATAGTTCTCGTTGTGAATCAAAATATAAAATTCAGACTGGAGTGGTTCCTAGTCGTATTTATAAAGAATAAATATTTTTAAGTATTTAACAATTTATAAAAAAATTATTTAGATATTTGTACAATAATAACTTTACGATTATTTTTTTGTATATTATATTACTTATTTTAATAAACGAAATATTATTTTTATGTCTATTCAAGCTAGAAAAATTTTAGTTACTTGTGCATTACCATATGCTAATGGTCCAATTCATATTGGACATATGCTGGAACATATTCAAGCAGATATCTGGGTGCGTTATCAAAGAATGCGAGGGCATGAAGTTTGGTTTATTTCTTCCGATGATGCACATGGTACTGCAGTTATGTTACGTGCGAAAAATTTAGGAATATCAGAAAAACAGTTAATAAAAAATACTCAGAAAGAACATACAATAGATTTTATGAACTTTAATATTTCTTATGATAATTATCATAATACACATAGCGTAGAAAATTTATTTTTAATCAGAAAAATATTTTTTTCTTTATGTAATAAAAAATTGTTAAATAAGAAAAAAATTGTTCAATTTTATGATAATCAAGAAAAAATATTTCTTCCGGATAGATTTGTCAAGGGAACATGTCCTGTTTGTTATGCAAAAAATCAATATGGAGATACCTGTGAAGTATGCAGTTCGATTTATGAACCTATAGATTTAATTAATTCTATTTCGGTCATTTCAGGTACACCGCCTATTCTAAAAGAAACTGAACATTTATATTTTGATTTACCAAGTTTTTCAGATATGTTAAATAAATGGATATATTCTGGTATATTGGAAAAAACAGTAATTAATAAAACAGAAGAATGGTTAAAATTAGGTTTAAAAAAATGGTGTATTTCTCGTGACGCACCATATTTTGGATTTAAAATTCCAAATTTTTTAAATAAATATTTTTATGTTTGGCTAGATGCGCCCATTGGTTATATTAGTTCATTTAAAAACCTTTGTTTAAAAAACAAAAATATAAATTTTAATGAGTTTTGGGATAAAAACGCTAAATCCGAATTATATCATTTTATTGGAAAAGATATTATCTATTTTCATACATTATTTTGGCCTGCTATACTAGAATCATCTGATTTTCGAAAACCTAGTGGTATTTTCGTTCATGGTTATCTTACAATGAATGGATTAAAATTATCAAAATCTCGAAATTTTTTAATTACAGCATCAGATTGGCTAAAATATTTTGATTCTGATAGTTTACGTTATTATTATGCGAGTAAATTAACAAATAATATTAATGACATTGAAATGAATTTAGATGATTTTATGTATAAAATAAACAATGATATTGTGAATAAATTAGCAAATTTAGCATCAAGAAGTGCTAGTTTTATTCATAAATATTTTAATGGATATTTATCTGATAAATTAGATGATTACAACTTGTATCAATCCTTTGTGGATACAACTAAAAAAATAGAAAATTTTTTTGAAAATAGAGAATTTAGTTTAATTATTAAAAGTTCTATGAAATTACTAGACGTTGCAAATCAATATATAAATGAAAAAAAACCTTGGACGATTCAAAAAAAAGTAGAGAAAAATAATGATTTACATATGATTTGTACTATGGGAATTAACTTATTTAGAGTAATTATGATTTTTTTAAAACCCATTTTACCTACTTTATCTAAAAAAACAGAACTATTTTTAATTTCAAATCTTATTTGGAATGATATTCATAAACCTTTATTATCGCATAAAATAACAGATTTTCCAAGATTATATGAAAGAATCAGTTCTGATAAGATATTACAATTATTTAAGTTATTTAAATAATTAAAACAGATAAATACATTTAATTAAATACAAAATTACTATAATCATTTGATTGAACATTATTGATCCAAGAGATACACCATTGATTTTGATTGTTTTTTTCTTGATATTTCATTGTTTGATTAACAACAAATACACCTAATGCGCTAATTAATTGATTATTGTAAAATATAAGAGGAATTTGATTTCGCAACCAAGGAGGGATGTTATGTTCTTGCCAGATTTTTTTAATATTTCTTTGTTTTTGTCTTCCTAAAATTAATATTTTTCCTTCATGTTGAAAACGAATATTAATTAATTCACCATTTTTTGGTTTAGGTAGATTTATTCCTTCTTTATTATTTCTTATAATATAACCTAAATGGTTAGGAAGAGTTAATTTATGACAAGTATCATGCCAAAATATAATCATATTTTTAATATTTTTTTTTATTTTAACAAAATAAAGAAATTTTTTATAACATCTAATTTCATTTTTTTGAATAATTATTTTTAGACTAGCATTTTTTCGATTATATATGATTTCATTATATATACGCTGAATAGTATTATATGAAGGTGTTTTAATATTTTTTAAAGAAATCCAATATCTAATTAAAGCTTTACATAATTCTTCTTTTAAATTTTTAAAATTTCCAATATTTAAACATTCGTTGAAATTAAGAAATTTTTGAATTTTTTCTTTTAAAAGAATATTTTTTAATATAGTTTCTTCATTACATATTTTAGTAGTACGAAAACAATTTCTTAAAAAAAAAGGCCATTTTTTTTCTAAAACTGGAAGTATTTTATGTCGTATAAAATTACGTTCATAATTTATATTCAAATTAGTAAAATCTTCAATCCATTTTAATTGATTGGAGTTAGCTAATGTTTTGATTTCTTCTCTTGTTTTTGTTAAAAATGGCCGAACAATTTTACTTTTTCCAAAAATTGTTTCAGAAGACATTGCAGATAAACCAGTAGGACCACTACCTCTTTTAAGAGATAAAAAGAATGTTTCGCATTGATCGTTTAAATGATGGCCAGTTAGTAGTATTTCTCTGTTTAATAAATTTTTATAAATTAAGTTGTATCTTTTAATTCGTAGTTGTTCTTCAATGTTATTTGTAATATTTATATCTATTTTTTCAATGATTAATGGTATATTATATTTTTTACAAGTATTAATGCAATGTATTTGCCATTTATTTGAATTAATATGCATATTATGATTGATATGAATAGCACGTATACTAATTTTAGGATTGTTTTTTTTAATTTTTACTAACTGATATAATAGTACTGTAGAATCTATTCCACCACTATATGCTATTAAGAATAGTTTATATTTATATTTTTTAATAATATCTTGAATCAAGTAAAAAGCACCTAACGTATTAAGTATATTTTAATTTTTATTACGTTCGAGTGGACTTGAACCACTAACCACCACTATGTCATAGTGGTGCTCTAACCAATTGAGCTACGAACGTAAAATCTAAAAAAATTATTTTATCATAAAAAAAATTTTTTCTCTATTAAATATATATTATTTTTCAAATAAAAAAGTACTTTAGATAAGATTAAGTTAAGGGTATTTTATGTTTACAGGCATTGTCCACGGAGTAGCTCAAGTTATTTCTATAGATAAGAAAAAAAAATTACATACTTATACTATTAATTTGCCATCGATTTTATTAAAAGGGTTAAAACTTGGTGCTTCAGTTGCAAATAATGGATGTTGTTTAACAGTGAAAACAATCGATAGGTATTATGTAGTTTTTGACGTAATGCAAGTGACTCTTGAACATACTAATTTAGGGTTTGTTAATATAGGAGATTATATTAATGTTGAAAGATCTGTAAAATATGGTGATGAAATTGGCGGGCATATAGTATCTGGTCATATTATGAATACTGCTGAAATTTCTAAAATATTAAAATTAAATAATAATTATATTATATGGTTTAAAATAAAAAATTTCTCTTTAATGAAGTACATTTTTTATAAAGGTTTTATTTGCATAGATGGAATAAGTTTAACAATTGTTAATATTACTAGGAATGAGTTTTGTGTTAGTATAATACCTGAAACATTGTCTTTAACAACAATAGGTTTTAAAAAAATTGGAGAATTAGTTAATATTGAAATTGACTTATACACTCAAATTACTGTAGATACAACAGAACGTTTGATTAATAATAATTTTTTTGTTCCATGCAAATAATTTAAAAATTTTTTATAATATATTACTTAATTATATTTTATTTTTTATAAATGGAAGTTATAAGTGAAAAATTATTTTCTATTTTTTATATCAAATATATTAATTGATAATTTTATTTTGGTAAAATTTCTTGGTTTATGTCCTTTTACAGGAGCATCAAATAAATTCAAAATTGCTGTAGGTATTAGCTTTGCTACAACTTTTGTCGTATTTGTATCTACTATTATTTTGTGGTGTATTAATTTTTTCATTTTATCTCCATTTGATTTAGTTTATTTAAGAATTATTATATATATGTTAATAATTTCATTTTGTGTACAGTTTATAGAAATAATTTTACAAAATACTAGTCCTTTTTTATATCGTATACTTGGTATTTTTTTACCATTAATTACAACTAATTGTGCGGTTTTAGCGATTCCTTTATTTTGTTTATATGAAAATTATACATTTTTAGATTCAATATTTTATGCAATTAGTTCTTCTTTCGGTTTTTCTTTAATTATGATTATATTTGCAAGTATTAGAGAACGTATATTATTATCTGATATTCCTATTATATTTCAGGGATCTCCTATTGTTCTTATTACTATAAGTTTAATTTCTATCGCTTTTATGGGATTTAAGGGTTTAATAAAAACATAATTATGTTTACGATAATAGTTATTTTAATTTTTTCTTTATTTTCGTTTTTTTTAGGTTTAGTACTATCATATATAAATGATATTTTTCCTATAAAAAAAGACCTAATGATAGATAAGATTAATGATATATTACCTCAAAGTCAGTGTGCAAAATGCGGATATTCAGGTTGTTATCCTTATGCAAAATCAATAATAAATAATAATGAAAAGATTAATAAGTGTGTTCCTGGTGGAGATGAATTAATATTTAAAATTAATAAATTATTAAATTTAGACGATAATTTAAAAGATGTAAATATTCAAAATAAATCAATTGTATATACAACAGTAAAAATTGATGAAATAAACTGCGTAGGATGTTCTAAATGCGCTGTATTTTGCCCAGTAGATGCAATAATTGGAGCTCCTAATTTCACGCATACAGTAGTACAAAATTTTTGTACTGGTTGTAATATTTGTTTATTACATTGTCCAACTAATTGTATTAAAATAATTAAAGAATAATATCTAATGCTAAAAATAAAATATATTTTAAAAAAATGTTTATTTAAAAAATTTTGGAAAAATTTGATATTTAATTTTATTAATAAAAAAAAAATATAATTTTCCAGGTGGAGTAAAATGCTTACCAATAAAAGAAGAACTAAATAATTATATTATTAATCACATTCCTATTCCCAAAAATTTTATTATTTATGTTAAATATAATACTTTAAAAAAAAGTATGTTAAGAGTTAAAATTAATCAGAAAGTATTATGTGGTCAACCTTTAACTTTTGGTGATTCTTCAAGTGTCCCTATTCATTCTCCTACTTCGGGTTTAGTTCAAAGTATAGAATTTAATTCTAGTCATGTTGATTTGAATAAAGAAAACATAAAAATTACAATTTTATCTGATTATTTAGATCAATGGATTAGATTAAAAAAAATTGATAATTATAAATTATATTCTGCTAAAAGCTTAATAAAAATTATTTATCAATTGGGTATAGTAGGTCTTGGAGGTGCTCATTTTTCTTCTTCTAAAAAATTAACGCTAAGTATTAATAAAGTACATACGTTAGTAGTAAATGCAGTGGAAAGTGACCCTTATATAACTGCTGATTATTGTTTAATTAATAATTATTTAAATGAGATATTCATAGGATGTAAAATCGTTTCTTGGATATCTCAAGTAAAAAATATTTTAATTGTTATTCAAGAGGATAAAATTGAATTAATTTCAAAAATTCAATTATTAATTCAAAATAAAACACTATTTAAAATTTGTATTTTAAAAAAAAAATATCCTGGAGGTAGTAGTAAAGTTATTATTAAATCTTTAACAGGAAAAGAAATTCCTTTTGGAAAACACTCTATAGATATAGGATATCTTATTTTTAATATTTCAACTGTATATGCTATTAAAAGAGCTATTGTTAATGGAGAACCATTAATTCAGAGAATTATTAGTTTATATAATTATAAGAATCATTTATCTAAAAATTTTTTAATTAGAATAGGAACTCCTATAAACTTTCTTTTAAATTATTTAAAGATTAAAAATAATTTAGATCATATGATTTATATAGGCGGTGTATTTATGAATAATTTTCTTACTGATTTAAATTATTCAATATCAAAAGATATTAATTGTATTACAATATATAAAAAAAAACATAAAAAATCTATTAGTTACTCATGTATTAATTGTAGTTATTGTGTTCAAGTATGCCCAGTTAATTTACTTCCTCAAAAATTATATTTATATTCTAAAAATAAAAATCATAAAAAAACAAAGAACTCTTATATTATGGATTGTATTGAGTGTAAAATTTGTGAAAAGGTCTGTCCTAGTAATATTCCATTAGTTAAATATTTTAAAAATGAAAAAATTATTCAAAATAAAATCAATATAGAAACTAAGCAAAAAAAAATTTTTTTTCGTCGTTTTCAGTTACGAGAAGAAAGATTATTAAACCAAAAAAAAATGTTTTATGAAAATAATAATCACTTTAATAAAAAAAAATTAACAGAATCTAATATTTTAAAAAAAACATTAAAAAAAGAATTTATTAATAAAAACAAAATAGAAAAAAATATTAGAAAAGAAATATTGCGTTCTATAATAGAACGTGCAAAAAATAAAATTTTATAATCTTACTTTTAGAATAACATAAAAATGAATCTTCCTTATATATATAATATTTACAATGTAAAAAAAATGATGTTTTTTGTTCTTATAGCATCTATCCCGGCTATGTTAACAGAATGTTATTTTTTTGGTGTAGTTATATTAATACAAATATTTTTATTTATAATATGTTCTTTGCTATTAGAAATAATTATATTAAAAATATGTCGTAAAAATATTAAAGATAATATATTAGATAACTCATCATTGGTCACTTCAGTACTACTAGGTTTAAGTATCCCTTCTACGTTGACTTGGTGGATGATAATATTTAGTTCTTTTTTTGCTATTGTTGTCTCTAAACATTTATATGGAGGTTTAGGACAAAATATATTTAATCCAGCTATGATTGGTTATGCTGTATTACTCATATCTTTTCCTTTAAATATGAGTTCCTATTACAAAGAAAATACTAAATTATTTTCTTTAGATGATTTACAAACTTCAATAAATAAAATTTTTTTTAAAACAAAAAAAAGTATTATTTTAAATAATAGTCCTGATATTTTTACAGAAGCAACACCTTTAAATAACTTTAAAAACACGTCTCGTATTTTTTATGATACTTCTTTAAAGGATGTAACGATACAAAATAAAAAAATAACTATCTTTACGCCTTGGAGTTACATTAATATAAGTTTTTTATTAGGTGGTATTTTTTTATTATATAAAAAAATTATTTGTTGGCGTATTCCACTTAGTTTTTTATTATCTATATTTATTTTGTCTATTTTGAGTTATTTATTTTCAACGAATTTTATTGTTTCTCCATTTTTTCATCTTTTTTCTGGTGGAACAATGATATGTGCTTTTTTTATTTCAACTGATCCAGTTACAACCTCTTATAGTAATATAGGGAAAATGATTTTTGGTTTAATACTTGGCTTATTAGTTTACATAATTCGAATTTATAGTGATTATCCAGATGGAGTAGCTTTTGCAGTATTACTTGGAAATATGCTAGTTCCATTAATAGATGATTTTTTGAATACATCTGGATATGGGCATAAAAAATATGAAAGATTTTAAAAAAATATTAAAAAATTCATTTATAATGAGTTTTTTTTCTGTTTTATGTTTATGTATGGTTATATATATAAATTGTATTACGAAAAATCAAATAAAAAATCAAAAAGAACAAGAAAAAAAAATCTTTATTCAACAAGTAATACCATATAATATTTATAATTCTTATAAAGTAAAAAAATATTTAGTAAATAATGCATTATTAGGGGATTTAAAAAAACATAATTTATGGTTATTGTTGAAAAATCAAACAGCAAAAATTGCTATTATTGAAAGTATAGCCCCAGACGGATATTCTGGTTCAATTTATATATTAGTAGCAGCATATTTAAATGGTAAAATTATTGGTGTTAGAGTTTTATCTCATAAAGAAACTCCTGGAATTGGAGATAAAATTGATATATCTATTTCTAATTGGATTACTAAATTTAAAAATTTAAGTGTAAGAAATGAACAAGATAATCGTGTATTATTAAAAAAATATGGTGGTCAAATCGATCAATTTACAGGTGCTACTATTACACCACAAGCTGTAACTAATGCTGTAAAAAGAACAGTTATTTTCATTAAGAAAATCCCATTTATATTTTCTTTAAAGAGATAAAATATATGAGATGGAATAATTTTTTTAAAACAAGATTATGGTCAAATAATTCTTCTTTTGTTCAACTTTTAGGTTTATGCCCTGTTTTAGCTATGACTACAAATGCAGTCAATGCTATAGGATTAGGCATTGCAACGACATTTATATTAACTATTACAAATAGTATTATTTCTATATTTAAGTATATAATACCTAAAAATATTAGAATTCCTATTTTTATGTTAATTGTTTCTTCAACAGTAACTTGTGTGGAAATGATATTGCATGCATACCAATTTAATTTATATAAATCATTAGGCGTATTTATTCCGCTAATAGTAACGAATTGCATTGTTATTGGTAGAGCAGAATCTGTAGCTTATAAAAATTCTATTTTAATTTCTTTTTTTGATGGATTATTAACAGGTTTAGGATCAACATTAGCAATGTTTATTATAGGTTCAATACGAGAGATATTAGGTCATGGAACATTTTTATTTGAAAGCAATAAAGTTTTTAATTTTTTAGGAGCTAATGACTTTTTTACAATATTGAATAAAAATATAATAATAATTTTAGCAGTATCTCCTCCAGGAGGATTTTTAGTGCTAGGTTTTTTCATTGCTTTTAAAAATTATTTAGATATCAACAACACAAAAGAAAAAAAATTTTAAAATATATTCATTTAGGTTTGAGCATAATATAAATATGAATAGGACAATACGTTATAAAATTTTATCTTTATTTAATATATATCAACCATATCCTACAACAGAACTAGTTTTTACATCAGATTTTGAATTATTAATATCTTTGATATTATCTGCACAATCAACTGATGCTACGGTAAATAAAACAACTTTTGTTTTATTTAAAGTTGCTAATACCCCTGAAAGTATTTTACAATTAGGTGTAAAAAAATTAAAATATTATATTAAAAGCGTTGGTTTATATAATACTAAAGCCGAATATATTATTAAAACATCTTTTTTATTGTTGAATAAATATCATAATAAAATTCCTGATACTCGTATTGAAATAGAGTCTTTACCTGGGATAGGTAGAAAAATAGCAAATATTCTTTTAAATTTATTATTTAACAAAAAAACTATTGCGGTAGATACACATGTTTTTCGAGTCTCTAATAGAACTGGGTTTGCTATAGGAGAAAGCGTAATTAAAGTGGAAAAAAAATTAATGAAAGTTGTTCCATCTATATTTAAAAAAAATATTCATTTTTGGTTTGTATATCATGGACGTTATATTTGTAAAGCACGAAAACAAAAATGTAATATTTGTTTGATAAACAAATTTTGTGAATTTACTAATAACAATGCTATATGATACGTTGAATATATAAGTGATTATTGTAGATGTTGTCTTACCCTTTCCGATTAAAACATATTTTAGTTATATATTTCCATATTCAATGAATCCTATAGTTGGTGGTCGTGTAATTGTTCCCTTTCATTCAAAAGATGTCGTAGGTATTATCATTTCTTTTGATAAAAAAAGAAATTTAAATAGTTTAAATTTTAAATTTGTTAAACGCGTTATTGATCATCAACCAATTTTGAACTCTTCCTTATTAAATATTTTAATATGGTCAAGTAAATATTATCATTATCCTATAGGAAGTATATTTCTTTCGATCTTACCAAATATTTTTAAATCTAAAAATATAGATAAAAATATTGATCAAATTTGTTTTTCGCAAAATATAAAACAAGTTAATCAATTTAAAATTAATAAAAAATTTTTTTTAAGTAAAAAAATGTTGTTTAAAATAAATAAAATTTTAATTAAAAATTCTTTTACATCTTGGTTAATATCAGAAATTAATTTGTTTGTAAAAATTAAATTTTATTTAGGTTTATTCGAAAAAATTTTAAAAAAAAAATTACAAATTTTAATTATTGTTCCATATATAAAAGATACATATAAAGTATTGTTTTTTTTAAAACAGTATTTCAATATTTCTATTGATGTTATACATTCTAATCTGAGTGATCAAATGTTTTTTAATATATGGATTAAAACTAAAAATGGACAAAATTCTATTGTTATTGGAACAAAAAAAAGTGTGTTTTCTCCTTTTTTAAAATTAGGTTTAATTATACTGCTTGAAGAACATAACTCAATATACAAAAATATAGATAAATTTAAATGTAATATTAGAGATATAGCAATATTAAGAGCATTTAAAGAAAATATACCTATTGTTTTAGATTCAAAAACGCCTTCTTTAAAAACATTATATAATATTATTCATAAAAAAATTTTTTGGATAAATTTTAACCAAATCGATAGTGGTTTAATTTTAAAAAATGAAATTATTGATTTAAATAAAGAAAAAATAAGAACACATTTGTCAGATACTTTAATTAATAGAATTTTTGAAAATATAAAAAAAAATTTTTCAGTTTTATTAATTTTTAATCCGTCTGATTTTATTTTTTTAGGTTTAATTTGTAATTATTGTAATTGGGTACCTAGATGTAATATTTGTCATAATTATTATGAAGTGAAAAAATACAATGATATTGTATTTTGTAGAGCTTGTTTAATTTATTATAAAAAACCATTATTGTGTTATAAATGTAATTTGTTTCCATTAACGAAATTTAATTTTGGTATAAAAAAAATTAAAAAAAATATAAAAAAAATTTTTTCTAATATACCACTACTATTTTTAACAAATTCAAGAAATACTAAAATACAAAAATTAAATTCAAATATTTCTAATTTTTCTATTTTACATTCCGGTATTATTATTACCACAGAAAAAATAGTTCAAAATTATTATTTTCCAAATGTAAAACTAATTGGTTTAGTGAATATTGATCATCATTTTTTTTCTTTAAATTTTAATAATACTGAATATTTTTCTCAATTTTATTTTAATCTTATCAATCTAATACAAAAAAAATCAAAATTTTTCAATATATTAATTCAAACATCGATTCCTAATAACAAACATTTAATCAATATATGTAATAAAAAGTATTTTTTTTGTGCTCGTAATATCCTCATTACAAGAAAAAAATTTTTATTACCTCCATGGAATGTTCAAGTTGTTTTATATTGTCACAGTAAAAAATCTAAACAAAGTTGTATTTTTTTAAAATTTATATATATTTTTTTAAAAAAACAATCTAAAAAAGATAATATTGTTTTATGGTTTGTTGGCCCTGATCCTGTTTTTTCAATATCAAGAAAAAAATATATTTATAAATTATTAATACAATGTTCTTCACGTATTTATTTACAAAAAACATTACGAATTTCACTTGAAATTTCAAAATATTTTTCTATTTTTAATCACATTGAATGGTTTTTAAACTTTGATGTTAATTAATTTTAATAAAATCAAAAATTTTATATATCTTATTATTGAACTTAAAAAGAAATTAGAATAAAATATTAAGACAATTTAAATTTTATTTGAAAAGGTTTTTAATGAACCGTATTAATTTAATTGATGAATTAAAACAACGAAATTTAATATCTCATGTTTCAAATGAAATGATGTTAAAAAAAAATATTGAAAACAATATTATTTCACTGTATTGTGGATTTGACCCAACTGAAGAAAGCTTACATATAGGTCACCTTTTACCTTTGATCACGCTTAAAAGATTTCAAATGCAAGGTCATAAACCTATTGTTTTAATTGGAGGTGCTACAAGTCTCATTGGAGATCCTAGTTTTAAAGAAAAAGAACGTGTATTAAATTTTGATAATAAAATTGATATGTGGATAATCAAAATAAGCAAACAAATATCTTCTTTCTTAGATTTTGATTGTTCTAAAAATAATAATGCAACTATATTAAATAATAAAAAGTGGTTTGAAAAAATCAATGTTTTGTCATTTTTACGTAGTGTTGGAAAACATTTTTCAATTAATACTATGATTAATAGAGAAGCAGTAAAACAACGTATAAAAAGATTAGATCAAGGTATTTCTTTTACAGAATTTTCATACAACTTATTGCAAGCATATGATTTTTTTATATTAAATAAAAAAAAACAAGTATCTCTTCAAATTGGAGGATCTGATCAATGGGGTAATATTTCTGCAGGCATGCACTTAATAAATCGAACTTCTAAAAACGAAGTATATGGTCTAACACTTCCTTTACTTATACAATCTAATGGTATGAAATTTGGAAAAACAGAATCTGGAACTATTTGGTTAGATTCTAAAAAAACAACTCCTTATAAATTTTATCAATTTTGGAAAAACATAGAAGATACTAATGTTTATAATTTTTTAAAATTGTTTACTTTTTTAGATTGTAATGAAATTAATCAAAGAGAAAAAAATAAACATAAAAATAATCAAATTATTAACGATAAAGATTATTTGTCTAAATATATGACTCGTTTAGTACATGGCGAAGAACATGTGCTGGCTGCAGAAAGAATTACAAATATGCTTTTTTTACAAAATATAAATGAAATAAAAAAATCTGATTTACAGCAACTAAAAAAAGATGGAATACCTTATATTGAAGCGCACCAAATTAAAGATTTACAAGAAGCATTAGTATTATGTTCATTAGCAAAATCTCGAACACAAGCAAAAAACATGATAATATCCAATTCTATATCTATTAATACCAATAAAATTGTAAATACAAGTCATATTTTTAATAATAATGATAAATTATTTAATCAATTTACTTTAATTTCAAGGGGAAAAAAAAATCATTGTCTTATATGTTGGCAATAAATTATTTTTTATCTTCGATAGTGCAATCATTAATTAAATTATAAATCAATTGAGAAACTTTCTCCGCAACCGCAAAATTTGTCTAATTTAGAATTATAAAATTTAAAAATTTTATTAATATTATTTTTTACAAAATCAATTTTAATACCATCTAAAAATGGAATATCTTTTTTAGCAATGTGTATTAAAATATTTTCGTAAAAAAAAATTATATTATCTTCTGCTTTCGATTGTGTTTCATTATTAATTAACTCTATTTGATATCGAAAACCTGCACAACCAGATTTTTTTATACTTAATTTAATTCCTTTATTATTTTTTTGAAGACTGATTAGAAATAATATTTGCTTGATAGCACTCTTAGTAATTTCAATTCCCTTCCATGTGCATTGATTGAATAAATAAGTATTTTCTTGTTTTTTTTTCATTTTCTTCTCTTTAATTAATTTTTGATGAAAAGAATATTTTTTAAATAATAATTTAAGTTACGTTTATATATCTTTTTATTTTATTTAAAGAGTATTTTTTCTTTCATGATTTTTAAAATTTTAATGTTATAATTTTTGACTAATAAAATTTTTTAATTATTTTCACTCATCATCTATAATAAAAAAATATTTATAAAAATATTGAGGTGAAACAATTATATGCAAAATCCAAAAGAAAAAATGGATTTATCGCAGTTTATTTTATCATTAATATTTATTATTGCTATAAGCATTACAAGTTTTTTAATAATAAAACCATTTATATTAGGATTTTTATGGGCTAGTACGATTGTAATTGCTACTTGGCCTTTAATGTTAAAAATCCAAAAATTTTTAGGAGGTCAGCGTTTAGTTGCCCTCATTAGTATGATTATTATTTTATTATTATTGTTTATCATTCCAATAGTACTTTTAGTAAATAGTTTAATTGCAACAAGTATTCCTCTTATTCATTGGTTTAGTTCTAATACTTTAGAGTTTCCAGAGCTAATTTGGCTTCAGGATATACCAATTATTGGAAAAAAAATTTTTATTAGCTACAAAGAATTATTAGATAGTGATGGAGCCGAATTAATTAAAGAGGTTAAACCTTATATGGGTCGGACAACTGAATTTTTTATAATTCAAGCTAAAAATTTCGGATTATTTGTAATGCATTTAACTTTAATGTTGATATTCAGTATTGTGCTTTATTGGAATGGTGAAAAAATTAGTAACGCAATTCGTCAATTTGCATCTCGAATCAATTCTAAAAATGGAGATGCTATTATTTTACTTACAGTACGAGCTATAAGATCTGTTGCGTTAGGAGTTGTAGTAACAGCTTTAATTCAAGCTTTTTTATCTGGTCTAGGTTTATTGCTTTCAGGTGTTCCATATTGGACTTTATTGATGATTTTAATTGTTTTTTCTTGTTTAATACAATTAGGTCCATTACCAATTTTATTACCATCTATTATTTGGCTTTATTGGAATAATCACACTACATGGGGTACATTATTGTTAATTTGGAGTTGTTTTGTATTTATATTAGATAATATACTTCGGACTTTATTTATCAGAATTGGTTCTGATTTACCAACTTTTTTAATTTTATCAGGAGTTATAGGTGGTTTATTAACTTTTGGTATAATTGGTTTGTTCGTTGGACCCGTAGTATTAGTAATATTATATAGATTAACAATATCTTGGATCTATGGCATTTCTATCAATTCTTTTATTGACAATATAGATTCAAAATCAAAAATTAATTAATGGTCATAGAACATTAATAGTATTAAATCTGTAAATTTTAAGTTATAAAAATAAATTAGTTAATTTAATTTAAAAATAGAATAAGTACTTTTAAAAATAAATAAAAAATTATGATATTATAAAAAATAATTTAATTATGTTTAATATTTACTGAACAGAATATTAATAATCTTGTATAATTGTATGATTTTTAGGATTTTATCTTCATTTTATTTCCTATTTTAAGCTTTTTTTATGATGTTTAAAGTATACTATTATACTTCTTTTCTCTAAAATTATAATATTTTTAGTATGCCAAAAAAATTTCTTAGAGAAAAGTTTATGATTAATTAGTTTATCGTGATTTTATCACATTTTGATATTCTTTTTAGGATAAAAAATTCGTTTAGAGAATAAAATGAAAAAAACAGATGAACTACGTACAATACGAATCGATCCATTAATAACTCCTTCTGAACTAGCGAAAAAATATTCTATTACTTCAGATATTATGGATAATGTTATTATAACAAGACAGAATATTGCACGAATTATGACTGGTCAAGATTTACGTTTACTTGTTGTAATAGGTCCATGTTCTGTTCATGATCCTCTAGCTGCAGTTGAATACGCTCATCGATTATATGAATTACGCAAAAAATATCAAGATCGTCTTGAAATTATCATGCGTACATATTTTGAAAAACCAAGAACAGTAGTAGGTTGGAAAGGATTGATTTCAGATCCAGATTTAGATGGTAGTTTTAGAGTAAATCATGGACTTTCTGTAGCTCGTAAATTATTATTAGACATTAATACATTAGGAATGCCTGCTGCAACGGAGTTTTTAGATATAGTAGTAGGTCAATTTATTGCGGATTTAATTAGTTGGGGAGCGATTGGAGCGAGAACTACTGAAAGTCAAATTCATAGAGAGATGGCTTCCGCACTTTCATGTCCAGTAGGATTTAAAAACGGTACTGATGGTAATATACGTATTGCCATTGATGCTATTAGAGCTGCTCAAGCTCGTCATTTATTCTTTGCTCCAAATAAAGATGGACAAATGACTATTAACCATACTAGTGGAAATCCATATGGACATATTATTATGAGAGGTGGTCGAACTCCTAACTATCATGCTAAAAATATTGAATCAGCAATAAAAGAATTACGTGAATTTAATTTAATAGAGCATTTAATGATTGATTTTAGTCATGGAAATTGTTTAAAAGAACATATTCGTCAAAAAAATGTTGCTGTTTCTATTTCAAAACAGATCGCTTCAGGATCTAAAAACATATTTGGGGTCATGATTGAAAGTTTTTTAGAAGAAGGATTTCAAACGGTATTAAAAAATAAGCCGCTAATATACGGAAAATCAATTACTGATGCTTGTTTAAACTGGAAAGACAGTGTTTTAATTATTAAGCAATTAGCAGATGCGGTAGATACTCGTTTTTAGTTTATATGCTAGTCAACATTTTGACTAGCATGTTTTTATTAGTTAAATAAATTTAATTTTATAAAATTAATTTTTATAAATTATTAAAAATATTTTTTAAATAAAGGTATATCAGAATGCCTGTAATAAAATTTTGTGATGGAAGTAAAGAAATTTACGAGCATTCTATCTCGTTAGAAGAAATTTTAAAATATAAAAATCCTAATATACTTAAATCTTTGATTGCTATTTCTGCAAATGAAAATTTTTTACATTTAAATACTTTAATTAAAAAAGATACTTCTATAAAACTTATTACTAAAAAAGATATTGATGCATTAAAGATTGTTCGGTATTCATGTATACAACTCTTAAGTTATTCTATAAAAACAATATGGCCATTATGCAAAATTGCCGAAAGTAAAATTACAAGTGACGGTTTTTATTGTGATGTAGATATAGAAAGTAAAGTTTTAGAAAAAGATCTTATTTTAATAGAAAAAAAAATGAAAGATCTTTTAAACAAAAAATATAATATTGTAAATAAAAAAGTATCTTTTAACGAAGCTGTAAACAAGTTTGAAAAACGATTAGAGATATATAAAGTTGATTTAATAAAAAGTAACTTTCTAAAAAATGATCTAATTTCTTTATATTATCATGAAAATTATGTAGATTTTGATATTGGAATGCAGGTATTTAATATAAAGTTTTGCAAATATTTTAAATTACAAAAAATTAGTGGTGCTTATTGGAAAGGCAATAAAACAAATAAAATGTTACAACGTATTTATGGTACTGCTTGGTTATATCAAGAAGAATTAGATAAATATTTAAGTTATATTACTGAAGTAGAGAAAAGAGATCATAGAAAAATTAATAAGTACTTAAAATTATATCATATGCAAAATGAATCTCCTGGCATGATTTTTTGGCATAATAATGGTTGGATTGTTTTTAATGAATTAGAAAATTTTGTTCGAGAAAAACTAAAAGTATATAAATATAAAGAAGTAAAAACGCCTTTATTAATAGATAAATCAATATGGGGAAAAAGCGGTCATTGGGAAAACTATAAAGATGCTATTTTTACTACTTCATCAGAAAATAGAAAATATTGTATCAAACCTATGAATTGCCCTGGACATGTTCAAATTTTTAATATTGGATTAAAATCTTATCGAGATTTACCTATTCGTATGGCGGAATTTGGAAGTTGTCATAGAAATGAATCTTCTGGATCTTTACATGGCTTAATGAGAGTTCGCAATTTTACTCAAGACGATGCTCATATATTTTGTACTCCAAAGCAAATACATTCTGAAATAAACAATTGTATTAAAATGATATATGATTTATATAGTATATTTAATTTTAAAAAGATCATAGTAAAATTTTCTACTCGACCAAAAAATCGTATTGGTGATGATTTAATTTGGGATAAAGCAGAAAAAGATTTATCTGATGTTTTAATACAAAATAATTTAGAATTTGAATATCAATTGGGAGAAGGAGCTTTTTATGGTCCTAAAATTGAATTTATTCTACAAGATTCTTTAGATCGAAGTTGGCAATGCGGAACGATCCAGTTAGATTTTTATTTGCCAGTTCGTTTGAATGCATTTTATGTTAATGAATATAATAAAAAAAGTGTTCCTATAATAATTCATCGAGCTATATTAGGTTCCATTGAACGTTTTATTGGCATATTAATAGAAGAGTGTTCTGGAAAATTACCAACGTGGTTATCTCCAATACAGGTCATTGTCATTGGTATTAAAAGCTCTCATTCTATTTATGTAAACCAAATAGTTGAAAAACTTAATGTTTTAAATATTCGTGTTGAATCAGATTTAAGAAATGAAAAAATAAGTCTTAAAATTCGAGAACATACTTTACGTAAAATTCCATATATATTAATTTGCGGTGACAAAGAAATTCAATCTAACACAGTTTCTGTTAGAAATAGAAATGGAAATAATTGTGGTGTGTTAGATATTAATTTATTTATTAAAAAACTACAAAATGAAATATTTACTCGTAGTTTTTTTCCAATGGAGGAATAAAGTATTAAAGTCGGAAAAAGAACTCAATTAACAAAGCCAAATCGTATTAACAATGAAATTCGTGCAATTAAAGTTCGTCTGACAGGTATTGAAGGCGATCAAATAGGAATCGTTAGTTTACGTGAAGCTTTAGAAAAATCTGAAGAATTAGGATTAGATTTAGTAGAAATTAGTCCTAATGCAGAGCCCCCAGTTTGTCGTATTATGGATTATGGAAAATTTCTTTATGAAAAAAGTAAATCTTCTAAAGAACAAAAAAAGAAGCAAAAAGTTATTCAGGTAAAAGAAATTAAATTTCGTCCTGGTACTGATGAAGGGGATTATCAAGTTAAATTACGCAATTTAATTCGTTTTTTAGAAGACGGTGATAAAGTTAAAATTACCTTACGCTTTCGAGGTCGAGAAATGGCTCATCAAAAAATAGGCGTAAATGTTTTAAATAGAGTAAAAAATGATTTAATTGAATTAGCAATTGTTGAATCATTTCCATCTAAAATTGAAGGTCGTCAAATGATAATGGTTTTAGCTCCAAGGAAAAAATAGTAATTTTTGACTAAACGTTATTCAAAAATAAATATATAATTATTTTTATAATTTCAAAGAAACATTATATGCCAAAAATTAAAACTTTAAAAAGTGCAGCAAAACGTTTTAAAAAAACTGCATCTGGTAAATTTAAGCGTAAACAGGCAAATTTACGTCATATTTTAACAAAAAAAACAACAAGTAAAAAACGTCATTTGCGTCCTAAAGTACTAGTATTAAAAGGAGACATGGATAAAGTAAAATCATTCTTACCGTATGTATAAATTTACTTTTACTAAAATTGTATGAACAGGAGAGCATATCAATGGCTCGTGTAAAACGTGGTGTGACTGCTCATGCTCGTCATAAAAAAGTTTTGAAACAAGCAAAAGGTTATTATGGAGCTCGTTCTCGTATTTACAGAGTAGCATATCAAGCGGTGATTAAAGCTGGTCAATATGCTTATCGTGATAGGCGTCAAAGAAAAAGACAATTTCGTCAGTTATGGATTACGAGAATAAATGCAGCAGTTCGTCAAAGTAAACTTTCTTATAGTAAGTTTATATATGGATTAAAAAAAGCGTCTATTAACATTGACCGTAAAGTATTATCTGACATTGCAATATTTGATGTATCTGCATTTAATGTTTTAGTTGAAAAATCAAAAAAAGCTTTGCTTGTAATATAATAAATTGTTTTTTAATAAATAAAGCCAGGGGAAATTCATCTCCCCTCCATTTTAGTTATATTTAAATTTTTAGTTATGAGCAATATTTATTACATAAATTAATTAAAATATTTATATTGTCATATCTTAAAAATCCAATAAAATAAGCTTCCTTTATGGAAGCTTTTTAATATCCAAATAATGGTATACTTACATAAAAATATAAAAGAGTTAAAAATGTTAATGTTAGAAAAATTATGGAATATCATTGAAAATGAAATTGAAAATTCCGATAACATAAATATGTTAAATGAAATTAAAATTAAATACTTAGGAAAAAATGGTATTTTTAATGGTTACATGAAAAACTTAAAAAATTTTTCTTTTGAAGAAAAAAAAAAATACAGTATTATTATTAATACAGTTAAAAAAAACACGATATTTAAAATTAATACGAAAAAAATTGAATTAAATAAATTTATTATTAAAAAACGTATTGAACAAGAAAAAATTGACGTATCTTTACCAGGTCGTTATGTTAAAAATGGTTCTATCCACCCTATAAATTATAGTATTAATATTATAAAAAAATTTTTTTATACATTAGGATTTCAATCAGTTAATGGTTTAGAAATAGAAGATGAATATCACAATTTTAATGCGTTAAATATACCTAAAAATCATCCTGCACGTGATCATCATGATACCTTTTGGTTTGATGAGAACCGATTGTTAAGAACTCAAACTTCTAATATGCAAATTCGCATTATGAAATCGCATAAACCTCCAATGAGATTTATTTTTCCTGGAAAAGTTTATCGCAATGATTATGATTCTACACATACACCTATGTTTCATCAAGTTGAAGGTTTAATAGTTGAAAAAAATATTAATTTTTCTCATTTAAAATGGATTATATATAATTTTATATTTAATTTTTTTAATAAAAAAGTTTCTCTTAGATTTCGTCCTTCTTATTTTCCTTTTACTACGCCTTCATCTGAAGTTGATATCATGACAGATTCTGAAAAATGGTTAGAAATTTTAGGCTGTGGAATGGTGCATCCCTTAGTGTTAAAAAATGTTAATATTGATTCTAATGTATATTCTGCTTGTGCATTTGGGTTAGGGGTAGAGCGAATAACTATGCTGCGTTATGGAATTTCTGATCTTCGATCTTTTTTTGAAAATGATTTAAGGTTTATAAAACAATTTAAATATATTTAGCGAGATAAAATGAAATTCAGTGAAAAATGGTTACGTGAATGGGTTAATCCTAAAATAAATAGTGTTATTTTAAGTGAACAAATCATAAATTCTGGTATAGAAATTGAATCTATTCGTAAAATTACACCTTTATTTGAAGGTGTAGTAGTGGGAAAAATAATTTCTTGTGTTAGACATCATAAATTAAATCAGCTTAAAATAGTTACAGTAGATATAGGAAGAAAAAATTTATTAAATATTTTATGTAAATCTTTAAATTGCCGAAATAAAATCAAAGTTGCAGTCGCTGTTATTGGTAGCGTATTACCTAATAATATAAAAATTAATTTAAAAAAAATTTATGATCAAAAATCTGAAGGAATGTTATGTTCTTTTTCTGAATTAGGTTTATTTCATTCTAATAATAATGAAATTATTGAATTTCCCGAACAAACTCCAATAGGCATTAATGTTAATGATTATTTTTTATTAGAAGATAATATTATAAAAGTAAATACCACTCCTAATCGACCAGATGGGTTAAGTATTATAGGCATAGCTCGTAATATAGCAGTTATGAATAATATAAAGATCATTCCATTAAAAGAAAACGATAATCCTATTGTGATTAAAAATAAGTTCCCAATTTATATGAATTCGAAAAAAAAAGATATTAATTTTTTTGGAAGAATCATTGAAAATATAAATATGAATACGCAAACTCCGTTTTGGATGAGCAAAAAATTATTTATGTGTGATATGTTGTCAGACAATGTCATAATGAATATCATTAATTATGTTTTAATTGAAATTGGACAACCTTTAAACGTATTAAACTCGGATTTAATAGATACTTTTATTCAGATTAAAACAAATAATAAAAAAACAGTCTTCAATTTAAAAGAAGATCTCAAAGTAACATTAGATCAAAATGTATTAGCATTTTTTGATAAATCAAAAATATTATTTCTTCCTGGAAATATCAATTCTGATGTATTAGAAATAAATCAAAATACTAAAAATATATTTTTGATTTCATATTTAGTAGATCGAGAATCTATTTTTAATATCACTAAGATAGTTGGTTCGAATAAAGTTCTTCATTATTATGATCATGGTGTTGATTTTTCACTTCAAAAATATGCTTTAGAATATGCAACAAAATTAATTATTCAAATATGCGGTGGAAGTGCAGGTATCATTAGCTATCATAAGGATAATTTTAATTTAACCCGCATCAATAAAATTAAATTATATTGTAAAAATGTTAACAAAATAGCTGGTTTTTTTATTGATTCTAAAATTTTTTTAAATATTTTATCACGTCTTGAATATAAAATAGAAAATAAACAAGATTATTGGGATGTTACTCCACCAACTTGGAGATTTGATATATTAATAGAAGAAGATGTAATAGCTGATATACTTCGTATATATGGTTATGATGAAATTCCACTGATTCCATTAAAATCAAGTTTTAATCATAATTTTTATAAAACAACAAATGATTCTAAAAAAGATTGTATATTAAGTCAATTATCAAACTTACTTGTTCATAGAGGTTACTATGAAGTAATTACTTATCCGTTCATCGATCCTATTTTGCAAAAAAATATTTTATCAAATAATGGAAAAGAATTGTTTATTTCCAATCCTATTGCGCAAGATCTCTCTTGTATGCGTAAATCATTATGGCCAGGTCTAATTAAGACTCTTTCTTATAATAAAAATCATAAACAAGATAGTATTCGTATTTTTGAAAAAGGATTATGTTTTTCAATAGATAACCAAAAATCTCTTGGAGTAAATCAACAAATTTTTTTAGGCGGAGTGATTAGTGGTTTTAATGAAAAAGAGAATTGGCTTTCTCAAAGAAGAAAAGTAGATTTTTACGATTTAAAAGGCGACTTAGAATCCATATTAACATTAATATTCGGTTTGAATAATTGGACAATGAGACAATATAAAATACTAGGATTACATCCAAATCAAAGTGTACAAATTTTATTAAATAATAATGTTATTGGTAATTTTGGTAAAATAAATCCAATTTTAGAAGAAAAATTGGATGTAGATAGTAATACTTTTTTATTTGAGTTATTAATTGATACAATTTTTGATTTTAAAATTTTTAAAAATTTTAAAGTAAAAGATTATTCTAAATTTCCAAGTAGTCGTCGTGATATTTCAATATTAATATCAGAAAAAATTGCATATTCAGATATCATTGAATTATGTAAAAATTGTTTTTTAAATCAAGAAGTAAAAATTAATTTGTTTGATATTTATTCATGTAAAAATTTTCCTAATAAAAAAAGTTTAGGGATTAGTTTTATTTTTCAAGATCAAAGAAAAACTTTAAAAGAAAATGAAATTAATTTAATGCTTGATTATTGTATAAAAACATTAATAAACAAATTTCAAATTATTTTAAGGAAATGAATATATGGTATTAACAAAAGCTAAAATTTCAGAAAATTTATTTGAAAAATTAAAATTAACTAAACTTGACGCAAAAGCATTGGTAGAATTTTTTTTTGAAGAAGTGAGAAAATCTTTAGAAAAAGGAGAAAATGTTAAATTATCTGGATTTGGAAATTTTCAATTAAAAAATAAAAAAGAACGTCCAGGTAGAAATCCAAAAACAGGAGAAAAAGTAATTATTTCAAAAAGACGAGTTGTTACTTTTAAAGCAGGTCAAAAATTAAAAAATCGTATTGAATATTATTTTATAAAATCTAAATATTAATATTTAATTTATTTTTAAAGAAATAAAATATGAATCTTAGTAATTTTTCTTTTGAGATACCAAAGTCATTAATAGCTTTTTATCCCTCTTTAATACGAAGTCAATGTCGTTTAATGATAATTGATGGTTGTACGGGAAAAATAAATCATAAGTATTTTTTAAATATTATAAATGAGATTAATTCTGGTGATTTAATTATTTTTAATAATACAGAAGTCATTCCTGCTCGTTTATATGGTTGTAAAGAAAGTGGAGGTAAAGTTGAAGTTTTACTTGAAAAAATATTAAATAATAATAATATACTTGCATATCTTAAATCATCAAATCCAGTAAAAATCAATTCTAATCTTTTTTTTGGAATATATCATGAGATTAAAGGGTCTATAATTAGTTATAATAAACCATTCTATGAAATTAAATTTAATAATAATAAAATTTCATCTCTCCATATTTTTAATAAATATGGCTATATACCTTTACCTCCTTATATTAAACGGAAAAATCTAAGATTAGATGAAACTTTGTACCAAACCGTGTACAAAAAAAATTTAGGATCTATTGCAGCACCTACTGCAGGTTTGCATTTTGATATACCTTTGCTACAAGAATTATTTAAAAAAGGAGTAAATATAGGTTTTATAACCTTACATGTAGGTAGTGGTACATTTCAACCTGTCAAAACTATACAGATAGAACAACATGTTATGCATTCTGAATGGGTTAGTGTTTCTTCAGATTTAATTAATAAAATTAAAATATGTAAAAATAATGGAGGTCGTATAATAGCTGTTGGGACTACTACGTTACGTGCTTTAGAAAGTGCATATCATTCTACTTCCTGGAATAATATAGAAAACTATTCAACAAATACGAATATTTTTATATATCCTGGTTACAAACATAATGTTGTTGATGCATTAATTACTAATTTTCATTTTCCTGAATCAACACTAATCATGTTAGTCTCTTCTTTTTTAGGGTATCGAAATACTATTAATGCTTATCGTGAAGCAGTTGAAAAAAAATATCGTTTTTTTAGTTATGGAGATGCGATGTATATTACATACAATAAATTAGCTCCTTATGAAAAAATATAAAACTAAAAAATTTTCATTAATATGTTATTTATCTTATGGAAAAAAAATGAAATTTCAAGTTATCAGTCAAGAAAAAAAAGCAAGGTATGGAGTTTTTCATTTTAATAAACAACGTATAGAAACTCCTATTTTTATGCCTGTAGGTACATATGGAACAGTAAAAAGCCTTAGTACTGAAGAAATTCAAAACACTGGTAGTAAAATAATTTTAGCTAATGCATTACATTTACATTTAAGACCAGGACAAGATATAATTAAATTACATGGTAATTTAAACAGTTTTATGAATTGGGACGGACCTATTCTCACAGATTCTGGTGGTTTTCAAATTTTTAGCCTTTCAAAATTTTGCAAAACAAATGAAAAAGGAGTAATTTTTAAAAATCATATTAATGGTCAAAGTTTATTTTTGACACCGGAACTTTCAATGGAAATTCAATTAAATCTAGGTTCAAATATTATTATGGTTTTTGATGAATGCATTTCTTATACCAAAGATTGGGAAAAAACAAAAAATGCTATGGAAAAGTCATTAAATTGGTCTAAGAAATGTCGTATATATTTTGATTTAAATAAAAAAAATAACCATCTTTTATTTGGAATTATTCATGGAGGTATATATCCAAAATTACGAGATATATCGTTAAACGAATTAATTAAAATGAATTTCGATGGATATGCTTTAGGTGGCTTAGCAGTTGGAGAATCTAAATCTGAAATGCATCAGATCTTAGATCATATTGTTCCACAAATGCCGGAAAATAAACCAAGATATTTAATGGGAGTAGGAAAACCAGAAGATTTAATAGAAAGTATATATCGTGGTATAGATATGTTTGATTGCGTTCTTCCTACGCGAAATGCAAGAAATGGACATTTATTTGTAACTAATGGTATAATAAAAATCAGAAATAAAAAATATCAAAAAGATTTATCTGTATTAGATGAAAAATGTCTTTGTTATACTTGTAAAAATTATAGTCGCTCATATTTACATCATTTAGATGCTTGTAATGAAATTTTAGGGGCACGTTTAAACACTATACATAATTTACATTATTACCAAACATTAATGGATAATATAAGACATGCAATTAAAGAAAAAAGATTTGATGATTTTATAGTAAATTTTTATAACCAAAAAAAAATAAATTAATATTTATAAATATGCTAAGGAATTTTAAAATGAGTATTTTAATTGAAAATGCTAATGCTGCAGTACATCAACCAATAGAAGGAAATTCTTATTCTCTAATTATTATGTTAGTAATTTTTTTATTAATTTTTTATTTTATGCTTTTTCGTCCTCAACAAAAAAAAGAAAAAGAACGAAAAAATCTTATGAAATTAATTGCTTTAGGTGATGAAGTAATGACAACTAGTGGTTTTTTAGGTCGCGTAAAAAATATCACAGAAACTGGATATATTTTATTAGAACTAAATGATACAAATGAAGTTTTTATAAAAAAAGATTTTATACTTTCATTACTTCCCAAAAACACTTTAGAATCTTTGAAAAAAAGTAAATAATTAAAAATTTTTTAATTATATTAAATAAATTTTATTAATATAAATAAGAAAAGTTAGCTATTTTAAGAAAAATTTTTTCTACTTTTTTTAACAAAATTAATCTATTATTTTTAATCTCAGAGTTACAATGATTTATTTTAACTGTATTAAAAAAATTATTTATAGGTTTTTCAAAATTTTTTAATTTGGATAAAATTATTTTATAATTTTTTTCTATAAATAACTTCTGTGTATTATTATTAAAATTTGTTATTTCTTTAAATAAATTTTTTTCTTCTTCTATTTGTATTAAGTTAGTGTTAATTTTAATATTACTTATATCTTTTTTATGAATGCTTAAGATATTAGATATTCTTTTTATTATTAATAAAATTGATTTTGATTCTGTTTTTTCTTTAAAATTTGATATTGCTTTAATTTTTTTATGAATGTCTAAAATGTCTTGTACTTGGCAGAATAAAACCGATTTAATTATTTTAATGTTATATCCTTTTTTTTCATAAAAAGATAATAATCTTAATTTAAAAAAATTTATAATTTTATTAGATATTAATATATAATCTAATTCTTGTTTATTGTAAATTTTAAGACTATGATGAATTAAAAGATTTAAGTCTAAAGATATTTGTTTATTAATGATAATACGTATTATTCCTAATACAGCTCTTCTTAAAGCAAACGGATCTTTATTTGATAATGGTATTTGATTGATCAAAAACATGCCGCATAAAGTATCTATTTTATCAGCAATTGATAAGATCGATCCTATATCACTAGATGGAAGTATATCTTCAGAAAAAGCTGGTAAATATTGTTCTTTGATAGAAAGAGCAATTGTATGTTTTTCTTGGTTTTGAATAGCATAATACATACCGATTACTCCTTGTAATTCTGGAAATTCACATACCATGTCTGTAATAAGATCACATTTTGATAAAATTGCTGATTTTATTAAATCCATTTTATTATTACTACTAGACATAATATTTACGAGTAATTTTAAACGCATAGTTTTGTCATATAATGTACCTAAATTTTTATGGAATAAAACTTTTTTTAATGATGGGAGATAATCTAATAATTGTATTTTATTATCTTTATTTAAAAAAAAGATTATATCAGATAATCTAGCTTCCATTACTTTTTCGTTACCTAATATAATTTGACTTTCTTTATTTGAATGTATATTAGTTATAAAAACAAAATATGGTAAAATTTCTTTTTTTCTGTATATTGGAAAACATTTTTGTTGTTTTTCTATGATATAAATAAGAATTTCATTTGGTATATATTTAATATACTTTTTTTTGAAAGCAACTAAAACGCCTTTAGGCGATTCTACTATTGAATTTATTTCCTCTAAAAGATGATAGTTAATTTTTGCATGTCCATTTACTTTTTTAGCAATTTCTATTATTTCTTTTTTAATCTTTTCTTTACGAGTTTCATAATCAGCTATGATATTACTATATTTTAATAAGACAGAAGGATATTCTTTAGCATGATTAAGATATATTTCCTGTTCTTTGGAAGAAATATGATTATGAAGTTTATTTGTAGAGGTGATGTTAAAAACTTTATTATTAATGATTTTATCATCTAACATCATCAAAATATTTCTAATAGGACGAAAAAATTTAATATTGTTTATATCCCATCGCATTAAGTTTTGAATGCTGATTTTTTTTAATGACATTTCTACTATTTTAGGAAGTAATATTTCAATTTTTTCTTGTTTTTTCTCTTTGTAATATACTAACCATGAGCCTTTTTCATTTATTAATTGATTCGCTTCATTGATTTTAATACCGATTTGTTTAGCCCAAGAATATGCGTACTTTGTTGGCGTTCCATCAATATTAAAGGAATTTTTTAAAGAAGGTCCTTTTTTTAAAATTTTTTTTATTTTTTGAGAATTATCAATATCCAGAATTTTTAATGCTAATCTTCTAGGAGTAGCAAAATAATCAACTTTTTTATATTCGATATTATTTAGATGCAATGCATTAACAAAATTTTCATAAAATAAAATAATTAAGTTATATAATATTTTAGCAGGTAATTCTTCTGTTCCTATTTCAACTAAAAATATTTGTTTCATTTTTTTCTCTTTTTATTAATATATCAGATGTTTAGTTTGTTTTTCATTTTAAATATTCTTTTGCAATTCTTTTAGTTAAACTTCTAATTTTTAAAATATAATTTTGACGTTCGCTAGAAGATATTGCTTTTCTTGCATCTAATAAGTTGAATACGTGATTTGCTTGTAATGTTTTTTCATATGCCACCAAAAGTAACGGTTGTTTTAAATTAATTAAATTATTAGCTTCAAACATGTATTTTTCAAAATATTCAAATAATAAATCAATATTTGAATATTCAAAGTTATATTTTGATTGTTCGATTTCATTTTTTTTAAAAATATCACCATAAGTTATTGTTTGGAATTGATTTGAATTCCAAATTAAATCATATACATTTGGTTGATTTTGTATATGCATAGCGATTCTTTCTAAACCATATGTAATTTCTACCGTTACAGGGTTACATTCTATGCCACCAACTTGTTGAAAGTAAGTAAATTGAGTAATTTCCATACCATTAAGCCAAACTTCCCATCCAATACCCCGTGCGCCTAAAGTAGGGTTTTCCCAATTATCTTCTATAAAACGTATATCATTATTTTTTTCATCTATTTCAAGTAAATTCAATGATTCTAAATACATATTTTGAATATTTTCAACTGGAGGTTTAATAATTACTTGAAATTGATAGTAGTTTTGTAAACGATTTGGATTTTCCGCATATCTTCCATCAGTTGGTCTCCTGCAAGATTGTATATAAGCAGCTTTAATGGGTTTAGGGCCGAGTGCCCCTAAAAATGTTATATTATGAAATGTGCCTGCACCCATGGGTAAATCTAACGGTTGAAAAATAGTACATTCTCGTTTCATCCAGTATTTTTTTAAAATTTGAATTAAGTTATAAAAAGTATTGTAATGATTTTTCATTGTATACCTTTAAATCAAAAGAACAGTATTTATTTTTGTATATTATATATAATGACATTTATAATCTATATATTTTATATATAAACGTTATATAAAATATTATTATTAATAATCAGGAGAAGTTTAAATATGATTAAAATTAGTAAAGAAGCTAAATTAGCGCGTAACGCCTTGTTATCAAAAGACTTAGAAAATCCTATTCTAAAAGAATACAATGGTATAGAAGAAAAAGAAAGAGAATTATTAATTGCTAAATATATGCATAAAATTATGCATATTTTAAATTTAGATACAAAAAATGATAGCTTAAAAGAAACACCTTATCGTATATCAAAAATGTATAACAAGGAAATTTTTTCAGGTTTAGATTATAAAAATTTTCCAAAGATTACATTTATAGAAAATATAATAAAATCAAATGATATGATTATTGTTCGTGATATTATATTAATGAGTACTTGTGAACATCATTTTATTACTATTTATGGAAAAGCTACTGTTGCATATATTCCTAAAAAAAAAATTATTGGATTATCTAAAATTAATAGAATTGTACAATTTTATTCAAAACGACCTCAAATTCAAGAACGTTTAACTAAACAAATATCAGTAGTATTGCAAACTTTGCTTCATACTAAAGATGTTGCAATTATTCTTAATATGCATCATTTTTGTGTTAAAGCACGTGGTATTTGTGATGTAAATAGTACTGCTATCACTTCGTCTTTAAAAGGATTATTTAAAACTAAAAAAAGTATTCGTGATCAATTTTTTTTGAAAAATAATATGCAAGGATAAATATATTTACTATATTTAATTGATTAAAATATTATTTCTCAGTATGATATGATTTTTAATTTGTAAATATTTTGATATTTAAATTAATTTTAATATAAAAAAATTATTTGTGTAAATATTTAAAAATTTTTTGGACAATTAAAATGAAATATATTGGTGCGCATGTTAGTGCTTCCGGTGGTTTAGACAAAGCAGTTTTTCGAGCATTTCAATTACATGCTACAGCTTTTTCATTTTTTACTAAAAATCAATTACAATGGTCTGCGTTGCCTTTAAGTTTAATAGATATAAATAATTTTAAAAAATCTTGTGTTAAATATAACTTCTTTTTTGAAAAAATTTTACCACATAGTAGTTACTTAATTAATTTAGGTCATCCTAATAATGATTTATTAAAAAAATCTCGTATAGCTTTTATTCAAGAAATAAAACGTTGTAATGATTTGGGTTTATATTATCTAAATTTTCATCCTGGTAGCCATTTAAATAATATTTCAGAAAAAGATTGT
The DNA here is from genome assembly GCF_005083345.1 of Buchnera aphidicola (Aphis nasturtii). Classification (NCBI taxonomy): domain Bacteria; kingdom Pseudomonadati; phylum Pseudomonadota; class Gammaproteobacteria; order Enterobacterales; family Erwiniaceae; genus Buchnera; species Buchnera aphidicola. The sequence goes on from NZ_CP034888.1 coordinate 142,429, forward strand.
TTATCAAGAATTTCCGAATCAATTAATATAGCTTTAGAAAACACTGATAATGTAACAGCTGTAATTGAAAATACTGCAGGACAAGGGACTAATGTTGGATATTGTTTTGAACATCTATATGAAATCATAAACAAAATAGATGATAAATCTCGAATTGGAGTTTGTTTAGATACCTGTCATTTATTTGCTGCAGGATATGATTTGCGTACAAAAGAGAATTGTCAAAATACATTTAATAAATTTTTTAATTTAATAGGATTGAAATACTTAAAAGGTTTGCATCTAAATGATTCAAAAAAAGAGTTGAATAGTCGTGTTGATCGCCATGAAAATTTAGGCTTAGGTTATATTGGGAAATTAGTTTTTGAATGGATTGTTCAAAACAGATGTTTTTCTAACATTCCAATGATATTAGAAACTAGCAATGCGACGATGTGGTCAAAAGAAATTTCTTGGTTAAAATCATTATAAAATAATGTTATATTTTAATACATATATTTTATTATAAGAGAGAGTATATTATGTTGATTATCAATGCAGACATAAGAGAAAAAAAAGGAAAAAGTTTTAGTAGGAAATTACGTATTCAAAATAAATTTCCAGCTATTTTATATGGGCTAAATAAAACTCCTATATCTTTAACTTTAGATCATAATTCTGTTTTTAATTTGCAAAAAAAAATAGATTTTTATCAAAAAAAAATATTATTATTGATTAATGGGAGAGAATATAAAGTGAAAGTACAATCTATACAAAGACATGCATTTAAACTAAAATTATTGCATATTGATTTTTTATATATTTAAAAATATATTTTAAAATTTTGCTAAAACGTCATAGTATACTAGATAAAACTTTTCTAAAAATTAACATTGTAGGATGGAATTGTATTAATATTAAACCAACCAATCCAAATATCAAAAATATGAGCGCAATAAATCCAATATTTTTTTGTATAATGTTTATATGATCTCTATTTTTTATTTTTTTTATTTTCCACCATTTTGATATTAACCATATTCCTATCCAAAATAAAATAGCAATAACTAATAAAAACCATTTAAAATAATTATTACTGGAATCTGTAGGTATATTAATAGTTATACCTGCAATAATTCCTGGGAAAAAATATACCGGAGGCCATAATATACAACCTATTAAACTAGGGAAAAAAAATTTTTTTAATGGTAATTTTAACATACCCGAAACCATTGGTATTAATGGTCTAGTTGGTCCTATAAAACGACCTATTAATATTGTTAACATACTATGTTTATGTAGCAATATTTTAGTTTTTTCTAATATTTTATAATGCTTTTTTAAAAAAGAAAGATTATGCAACCAGTTTTTAAAGTATAGCCCAATATAATATGATAACCAATCTCCTAATAAACATCCAATTATTCCTGCGACCCAAGAAGGATAAAAAAATAATTTTTTATTACCTATCAGCGTGCCTAATGTTGCCATTAATACTATTCCTGGAAGTAATAAACCAATTAATGCAAGAGATTCTAAAAAAGAAACTATACCTACTATACACAGTGAATATATTAAAGAATGTGTTATTAAAGATGTTAACCAATATTCCATAAAGATCCATACATTATTATTTTTATTGTGATAAATTTCAATATATTATTTGAAATTCAATATATTTTATACTTTATATTTTTTTTAAAAAAATCTCAAGTAAATATTTTATATTGGAATATCATTATAATATAAAAATAGTTATAATAAAAAATTTAAAATTTAAAGAAGAATAAAAATGAGAGTTTATGTCGTTGTGATTTTGTATGTATTATCAAGTGTATTTTCAAATTGTTGCGCTAAGATTTTTGAAATTGATAAGATTCTTGCTGTTGTCAACAATCAAGTTATATTAGATAGTGATATAGATCAAGTTCTTTTTTATTTAAAACAAGAAAACAACACTATCACAGTTCCTTTAAAAATCAATTTTTTAAGAGACAAAATATTAGAAAAATTAATTGTAGATTCTTTAATTTTAGAAGAAGCAAACAAGTTGAATATTACAGTTTCTGATATGCAATTAGATACAATATTTAGCAATATTGCTTTTAAAAAGCATATTACTTTAAATGAACTAAAGAATAACATTATATTAAATAACACTAACGATTTCTTCAATTATGAAGATTATATACAAAATGTAAAAAAATCATTAAAAATTAAAATGTTACAAGATTATTTGTTCAATAGTAATATTGATATCTCTGAAAGAGAGATATATCATTTATTAAACGAGAAGATAACAAAACAAAATGATTTAAAAAAAATTAATTTAAAACTTATTATTTTACCTCTTTCAAAAAGAGAAAATGATAAAGCAATTAAAAATAAAAAAATATTAATTAATCATCTTTTTAAAATGATTAATAATAATTCTAATTTTGACTATTTTTATGAATTTTTTAAAAAAAATAAAAATTGTTTTTTATCAGAAAATATATCATTAAAACATTTAAAAAATTTAAAAAAAATTTTTTTTAGTAAATTAGATATTTTTAAAAAAAATCAAATATTAGGACCCGTTTTAGGGAGAAAAGGTTTATATATTATTAAAGTTAACAATATTGAAAATAATAGTATTAAAAAAATAACAACTGAATTCCATATTCAACATTGTTTGATACGTCCTTCAATCATTTTAAATGATATACAGGCAAAAAAAGACATTTTTGAAATATATAACAATATAAAAATGAAGAATTATAGTTTTGAATATGCTGTTAAAAATTTTTCTCATGATTTTTATTCATCTCATAAACAAGGTGATTTAGGCTGGATTTCAAATAAATCATTTGATGGTGTTTTTAAAAATATTTTAAAAAATTTAAATAACAATGAAATCAGCCAACCAATTAGATCTAAATTTGGATGGCATATAATTAAGTTATTAGAAAAACGTCAAATAGATAAAAAATGGAAGATTGAAAAAGAAAAAGTTTATCAAATTTTATTACAACGTAAAATACAGCAAGAAAAAAACAACTGGATTAAAAAACTTAAAAAATTATCTTATATAAATATTTTTCAATATTAAAATAATATTTGAACAATTAAATAAGATAAAAAATAAAATAATTTATCTTTAAAAATTAAATTTTTTACAAGATTAAGAGTGAATAGAAATTTAAATGAAAAAACATATTCCTATGAAAAAGTTTAGTCAAAATTTTCTTATAGATTTTAATGTAATTAAAGAAATAGTTAAATTTATTAATCCAAAATCACATCAAACATTGGTTGAAATTGGACCTGGATTAGCTGCTTTAACTCAACCTATTTGTAATTTAATAGATGAATTAATTGTTATTGAAATCGATAAATTTTTATTAGAGAGGTTAAAAAAATATGCATTTTATTCAAAATTAATAGTATTTTATCAAGATGCCTTAGTGTTTGATTATTCAAAATTACTTAATAAAAGAAATAAATTAATTCGAATTTTTGGCAACTTACCATATCATATTTCTACATCTTTAATATTATGTTTGTTTGAAAGAATTAATATTATTAAAGATATGAATTTTATGCTTCAAAAGGAAGTTGCTGAGCGTTTAGTTGCATCTCCAGGAAGTAAATTATATGGTCGTTTAAGCATTATTGCTCAATATTATTGTAATATAAAAATTTTGTTAGATGTTTCTCCAAAATGTTTTAAACCTGTGCCTAAAGTAAAATCAACATTTCTCAGTTTAACACCTTATACTAATTATTTTCCTTATTTTACATATAATATAAAAGTACTTAGTTATATTACAAACTTAGCTTTTCAAAAAAGAAGAAAAATATTACGTCATAGTTTAGGTAAAATATTTTCTGAAAAAGTTTTGATAAAATTAAATATTAATCCAAAATTAAGACCTGAAAATATTTCCATCTTACAATATTGTCAATTATCTAATTATATGATAGAAAATAATATTTATCAGAAATATATTTCTATTTAAATATATATTTTATACTTTAAATTGGAAAAAAATGAGCATTTATTTTATCAGCGATATTCATGGTTGTTATAGAGAATTTAAAATACTTTTAAAAAAATCAAATTTTAATATTCAAACAGATTATTTATGGGTTGCAGGTGATTTAGTTGGTAGAGGTCCTAACTCATTGAAAGTAATGAGATATCTTTATTCTATACAAGACAGAATAAATATAGTGCTTGGAAATCATGATTTAAATTTAATTGCAGTATATTCCGGTGTCAAAGAAAATAAAAAAGAAAACTACTTCGATGAGTTTTTATCTGCTAAGGATCGTCATCAATTAATTCATTGGTTACGTTCTCAACCTATTTTAAAAATTAATGAAAAACAAAAAATTATTATGGTACATGCAGGCATTAGTTCACAATGGAATCTGAAGACCATAAAAAAATGCTCTTTAGAAATTGAAAAATCTTTATTAAGTAATGATTACCCGTCATTTTTAAAGTCTGTTTTTAATAATAAAATAGATTATTGGGATTTTAATTTAAGCAAAATTGATCAATTGCGATATAGTATTAATGTTTTTACACGTATCAGGTATTGTTATCCTAATGGAAAGTTAAATCTTACATGCAAAAAATCTCCTAGTGTTGTTCAATATCCATTATTACCATGGTTTTTTATTCCAAATAAATTTCAAGAAAAATATTCTATTGTTTTTGGGCATTGGTCTTCTTTAAAAGATACAAAGGTCCCTAATCAATTTATTCCGATAGATAAAGGTTGTTGCTGGGGTGGAAAATTATTAATGCTAAGATGGGAAGATAAAAAATGTTTTTATCAATCTTATTTAGGGTAAATGTAACTTATAAAACAAGTGTATAAATAAAACTTGTTTTAAAGATTAGAATATACATTCTATCTTATTAATATTTCAAAACAAAAATCATAAGTATGTTGCTTATCTTTAGGAAAATTTTTTTTAAAGATTGTTTTCCAATTTTTGCATATTTTATACCTTGGAAAATAAGTATCTCCAGAAATATTACAATTAACATGAGTAAGGTATAACTTATTAGCGTAAAACAACATTTGTTTATATATTTTAGATCCTCCAATAACCATTATTTCTTGATTTTTTTTATATTTTGAATATATAGTAGCAGAAATTATTGCGTTATTAATTGAATTTGCCCATATAATATTATGTTTAATAATTTTTTTTCGACTAATTACTATATTAGTTCTCATAGGTAAAGAATCTTTAATAGATTCCCAAGTTAAACGTCCCATAATAATACTTTTATTTATCGTATTACTTTTAAACCACTTTAAATCTTCTGGGAGATTCCAAGGTATTTTATTTTTCTCTCCAATCACAAGATTATTAGAAATAGCTGCAATTAGACTAATTTTCATATGTAAAATTTTTTTTAAGAGTTATAAATATGTTTTACAACATATTTATAAAAATGAATTTTTTATTTCAGGTACATTTAATTTTGTAAATTTATTTTTTTATGTATTTCTTGTAATGATCTAATATTTTTTACTGGATCTTCATTTAATGCCATAACTGTAGCGAATGCACCATTAATAGTTGTATCATAGTGAACTTTATATTGCAAAGCACTTTGACAAATTCGTTTTGCATCTTTTACACCTTGGTTACAAGAAGTTGTATTTACAATATATGCGTATTCTCCATTTTTTAAACGATCCTCAATATGAGGTCTTCCTTCATATACTTTATTTACTAATCTAGAAATAATTCCAGATTTTTTTAAAGCTGTAGATGTTCCTTTAGTAGCATCAATTTTAAATCCAAATTTTGTTAATTTTAAAGCTAAATTTACAATACTTTTCTTATCATTATCTCTCACAGAAAGCAATACACGTCCTGATCTTTTCATATTGGTATTGGCGCCGAGCATTGCTTTCGCAAATGCTTCTGAAAAATTTTTTCCAATACCCATTACTTCTCCTGTAGAGCGCATTTCTGGTCCTAATATAGGATCTACACCTTGAAATTTATCAAAAGGTAATACAGCTTCTTTTACTGAAAAGAACGATGGGATGATTTCTTTTACAAATCCTTGTTCTTTTAATGTTTTACCATACATAACACGTACAGAGATTTTTGCAAGTGCTAATCCTGTAGCTTTTGAAACAAAAGGAACTGTTCTAGCGGCTCTTGGATTAACTTCAATAATATATATTTCATTATTTTTAATTGCAAACTGTACGTTCATGAGTCCTTGTACAGATAATTCAAATGCTAGTTTTTTTACTTGCTTTCTGATGCTATCTTGAATTTTTTTTGTTAAAGTATAGGCTGGTAAAGAACAAGCTGAATCTCCAGAATGTACTCCTGCTTGTTCAATATGCTCCATGATACCTCCAATCAAAACTGTTTTTCCATCACAGATTGCATCAACATCTACTTCTGTTGCATAATTTAAATATTGATCTAGCAAAATTGGGGTGGTGTTATCTTGCTTTAATATTACCTTGAAATAGTTATCTAACTCAGACGGTTCGTAAACAATTTCCATTGCTCTTCCACCTAGAACATAAGATGGTCTAACTATAATAGGGTAACCAATTTTTATTGCGTTCTGATGTGCTTCCTGTAAAGTGAATACTGTAGCATTTAGTGGTTGTTTTAAATTTAATTTTGTTACAATTTTTTGAAAACGATTTCTATCTTCTGCTTTGTCAATAGCATCTGGTTTTGTACCAATAATTGGTATTCCTTCTTGTTCAAATTCTCGTGCTAATTTTAACGGTGTTTGTCCTCCATATTGAATAATCACTCCTTTAGGTTTTTCAATTTTAACTATTTCTAAAACGTTTTCTAATGTAATTGGTTCAAAGTAAAGTCGATCAGATATATCATAATCTGTAGATACTGTTTCTGGATTGCAATTTATCATAATTGCTTCAAATCCATCTTCTCTTAAGGCTTGAACGGCATGTACACAACAGTAATCGAATTCTATACCTTGTCCTATTCTATTGGGCCCACCTCCTATAATAATAATTTTTTTATCATTTTTAGTAGGATTAGCCTCGCATTCATCTTCCCATGTAGAATACATATATGCTGTTTCAGTAGAAAACTCAGCTGAACATGTATCGATTCTTTTATAAACAGGATGTAAATTTAATTCATTTCGTAAATTACGTATATCACGTTCTTTTTTATGAGTTAACATAGCTATACGTAGATCTGAAAAACCTTTTCTTTTAATAAAATATAAAAATTTATAATTTAATCCAGTAAATCCATTTTTTTTAATTTTTTCTTCTAATAGGATTATTTCTTGAATCTGCATAAGAAACCAAGGATCAATAGATGTTAATTCAAACACATCTTTTATCGACATACCAAGTCTAAATGCATCACCAATATACCAAAGTCTATCTGCTCCTGCTTCTTTTAATTCGTGTTTGATTTTTATTAAATATTGAGGATTTAATTTAGATATTTTTGAGTTAAAACCACATACTCCAATTTCTAATCCTCGCATTGCTTTTTGTATTGATTCTTGAAATGTTCTTCCTATTGCCATTACTTCGCCGACAGATTTCATTTGAGTAGTTAATCTATCGTTACATCCTGAAAATTTTTCAAAGTTAAATCTTGGAATTTTAGTGACTATATAATCTATTGATGGTTCAAAAGATGCTGTTGTATTAGTTCCTGTAATATCATTTGCAAGTTCATCTAGTGTATATCCTACTGCTAATTTTGCGGCTATTTTTGCAATTGGAAATCCTGTAGCTTTAGATGCTAATGCAGAAGAACGAGAAACTCTAGGATTCATTTCAATAACTATCATTCGGCCATTTTTTGGATTAATAGCAAATTGTACGTTAGAACCTCCAGTTTCTACTCCGATTTCTTGTAAGATTGCCATAGATGCATTTCTCATAATCTGATATTCTTTATCAGTCAATGTTTGAGCTGGAGCTACAGTAATTGAATCCCCTGTATGTATTCCCATAGGATCTAAATTTTCAATCGAACAAACAATAATACAATTGTTATTTTTGTCTCGTACAACTTCCATTTCATATTCTTTCCAGCCGATTAATGATTCATCGATCAATAATTCAGTAGTAGGAGATAATTTTAATCCTCTTTCGCAAATTTCTTCGAATTCTTCTTGATTATAAGCAATGCCCCCACCATTCCCCCCCATAGTAAAAGAAGGTCTAATGATACATGGAAAACCTACATTTTTCAATACCGATAATGCTTCTTTAATGTTATGTGCAATGCCGCATTTTGCAGTTTTTAAATTCAGCTTTTTCATTGAGCATTCAAATAATTTCCTATTTTCTGCTTTGTTTATTGCATCAATAGTAGCACCTATAATTTTAACACTAAATTTTTTTAGTATTCCTCTTCGATTTAGTTCTAATGCACAATTGAGTGCTGTTTGACCACCCATAGTAGGTAGCAATGCATCTGGACGTTCCTTAATTATAATTTTTTTTACTATTTTCCAATGAATAGGTTCAATATATGTAGCATCTGCCATATATGGATCAGTCATAATAGTAGCAGGATTAGAGTTAACAAGAATAATCTTATAACCTTCTTCACGCAATGCTTTGCACGCCTGAGCGCCTGAATAATCAAATTCACATGCTTGTCCAATGATAATAGGACCTGCTCCAAGAATTAAAATGGATTTTATATCAGTAGATTTAGGCATTTTTTTTTCCTAATTAATTACTGAATTTTGCTTGATTAAGTAATTTTATAAAATGATCAAATAGATAAGAACCATCATGCGGTCCAGGACTGGCTTCTGGATGTCCTTGAAAGCTAAAAGCTAGTTTATCAGTTAAGCGTAAACCTTGTACAGTACCATCAAAAAGAGAAGTATGTGTTATAAAAATATTTTTTGGAATATGTTGTGTATCAACAGTAAAACTATGATTTTGAGATGTAATAATTACACGATTAGTTTTTATTTCTTTTACTGGATGATTTGCACCATGATGACCAAATTTCATTTTAACGATATCGGCTCCACTAGCTAATGCAAGTAGTTGATGTCCTAAACATATTCCAAATATTGGAATATTGATTTTCAAAAAATCTTGAATGGATTTAATAGCATAGTAACATGGTCTTGGATCACCTGGACCATTAGACAAAAAAATTCCATCAGGAGATAAATCTAGTACTGTTTTTGAATCTGTTGTAGCAGGTACTATAGTTAGATAACATCCTCGATCTACTAACATACGTAAAATATTTAGTTTAACACCAAAATCATATACAATAATATGAAATAAAAATTTTCTTTTAGAACCAGATGCTGTGTTGTTTATAATATGACTATTTTTATTCCAATTATAAATAACGTCAGTGCTTACTTTTTTAGCTAAATCCAATCCTTGTAAGCTTAAACAATTTTTTGCTTTTTTATGTGCTATAATATAGTTTTCTTTTTTATCTTCTATAATACATCCATTTTGAGATCCTTTTGTTCGTAAAATACGTGTCAATTTTCTTGTATCAATATCAGATATTGCAACAATATTATTTTCTTTTAAATAAGAAGAAAAACTTTTTTTGCTACGATAATTACTGGATATCGGAGACATGTCGCGAATAATCAATCCTCTTATATGAATTTTAGATGATTCTTCATCATGTTGATTTGTGCCAATATTTCCAATATGAGGATGTGTTAGTGTTACAATTTGGTGTGAGTAAGAAGGGTCAGTGATTATTTCTTGGTATCCGGTTATTGATGTATTGAAAACAACTTCTCCTACAGTTGTTCCTTTAGCTCCAACAGAACGTCCGTGAAATCTAGTGCCATCTTCTAAAACTAATACTGCTGATTGGCCCAAAGCACCCTCCAAAAAATTTTTTAATATTGATTAAATTTTAACATAATAAGTAAAATACTTTGAAAAATTAAATATTTATTTTAACTAAAATTAATATTTTTGTCTATTATCGTAATAAATATTTTATATATCTTCATTTGTTAAAAAGTTGTTTTTAAATAAATGCATAATTTATATATTTATTTAGCATAAACTTTGAATGTATTTTTTAAAAAATCTTTCATGTTAAAAAGACCTTTGTTTTTTAAAATAATCCAAAACACTGATTGAATAGCACCTTTAGCAAAAGATTCTCTATTAAAAGCTGTATGAGTAATATTAATTTCTTCTTCAGAGTTTGTAAAAATCACTGAGTGTTTTCCAATAATATTTCCTGATCTTATACTAGAAAATCCAATTTTTTTTGATTCTCTAGTTTTTGTAAAGCCTTTTTTATAATATAATGAGTGTTTATTTAGATTCCATTTCATAACTTTTGATATGCTATCTCCGATAGTTAATGCTGTTCCTGAAGGTATATCAATTTTATTTCGATGATGAAATTCTACAATATCAATATCAGAATTATTTCCCAAAATTCGAGTAGTTTTTTCTACTAGATGATACAGTAGATTTATGCCGATGCTAAAATTAGATGCTATTAATATAGCAATGTTTTTTGAATACGATTGTATAATTTTCATTTCTGAATCTGAAAAACCAGTTGTACCAATAATTATATTTTTTTGAAATTTATTACAATATTTTAAATATTCTAGTGTTGCGATAGGATTTGTAAAATCAATCAAAACATCAAAATCATTTTTTTTGATATCCAAAGTATCTTGAATAAGCACTCCTATTTTGCCTATTCCAATTTCTTCTCCTATATCATGATTAATTGAGGGATGATTTGTTTTTACTATTGCTGCAGTTAAACAAGTTGTTTTATTTGCTTGCGTTTCTTTGACTAACATTTGCCCCATTCTACCTAGAGCTCCGGTAATAGCAATACGAGTTATTTTTTTATTCATAGTTTTATATTATGGAAGTGTTAAATATTTAGGTATATTAAAACTTATTTTTTCTTGATTCCCTGAAACTTCTTTTATATTCTCAGCGCCTATTTTTTGTAAATATTCAATTACTTGTTTTACTAAAAATTCCGGTGCGGATGCGCCTGCTGTGATTCCAATGTATTTTATATTTTTTATCCATTTTTTTTGAATATCTAAAAATGATTCAATTTGTTTAGTAAAAACACCAGTTTCTTTACCTAGTTCAGCAAGACGATTAGAATTAGATGAATTTTTAGAACCTATTACAAGTATCATATCAGTTATTTTTGATAATTTAATAATTGCATTTTGTCGATTGGTTGTTGCATAACATATATCTTCTTTTTTAGGTCCAGAAATATATGGAAATTTTTTTTTTAAAAATCTAATAATAGATTGAGTATTGCGTATAGATAATGTTGTTTGTGTAAAAAAATTTAATTTTTTATTATCTTGCTTAATTGGCAGTTTATTTATATCCTCTATTGATTCAATAAGATGTATTTTACTATTTTTATTATTATACTGACCGATTGTTCCAGTAACTTCAGGATGTCCTTTATGGCCAATGAAAATAGTTTCTATATTTTTTTCGCTTGCTTTTGAGACTTCTTTATGGACTTTTGAAACTAATGGACAAGTTGCATTTAAAATAATTAATTGTTTTTTTAAAGCCTTTTCTTGTGTTTTTTTTGATACGCCATGAGCAGAAAATACGACTATTGAGTTATTTGGAATATCTGAGATTTTTTCAACAAAAATAACCCCCTTTTGACGTAATGTTGTTATAACGTATTGATTATGTACTAATTCATGTTTAACATATATAGTTTTTTTATAAATTTTTAAAGCGTTTTCAACCATTAAAATAGCTCTTTTAACGCCTGCACAAAAACCTCTTGGATTAGCTAATAAAATATCCATTGTAAAAAAATCTCCAAGGAAATATTTGTATTAAAGTAATATATTTTATTCTAAAATATAAAAAATAATATACTTTATTTTATTTAATAATTTCATATTGATTTTTTATATATTTGTTTTTTATATAAATAATTATTCCAATAAAAATGCTAAAATCAGATATATTGAATGTTGCAAAATGCCAATTATTAATATGTATATCAATAAAGTCTATAACAAATCCATAATAAATACGATCTATTACATTTCCTATAGCTCCTGATAAAATAAAACAAAAATCTAATTTTTTTTCTTCTTTGTTTACTTTTAAAATTTCTTTAAATATAAATACTATAATAATTATACTCAATATTGATAAAAAAAATCTATTCCATAATGTTTCACTTGATAATATACTAAAAGCTATACCATAATTATGCACATGAAATAAATTTAGTACTGATAAAATTTTTTTTGTTTCATATAAATCTAAATAATTACAAACCCAGCATTTAGAAAAAATATCTATTATTAAAATAATTGTTGTAATTAAAAAATATTTTTTATATATTTTTTTCATATAAAAATTCGTTTTTCTCCTTGTCCTTCAGTATTGGAAATACATCGTATACAAATATCATGATGATTGTTCATTGGTATATTATAATGCCAGCATCTTTGACATTTTTTTTCTGTACTTTTTTGTAAAGCAATTTTAAATTTAGAAAATAAAAAACTTTTTTTCGTATCTATTGGTGCCAAATCATAATTTTTTACTAAAACATGAGATGTTAAAAACATAAATTTTAATTCATTTCCTAAAATTTTTAATTTTTCTTTTGTTTTAGGTTTGACATATAATGTAATAGAAGCTTCTAATGAATTGTTTATTGTTTTATTTTTGATTTCTTCTTCTATAATTTTGTTTATTTCATTTTTAATTTCTATTAATTCATTCCAAAATTGATGATTTAATATAGCATTGACATTTAATTCAAACAATTTATTAAACCATTCTTCCGTAAATACATACTCTGAAGTCTTTCCAGGTAAATAGCTCCATATTTCATTAGCAGTAAACGATAATATAGGAGATATCCATCTAACTAATGCATGAATTATATAATATATTGCTGTTTGACAACTTCTTCGCTCTAAACTATTTTTTTTCAAAGTATATTGTCTATCTTTAATAATATCAAGATAAAAAGCACCCATGTCAACTGAGCAAAAGTGCATTAATTTCTTAATTACTTCATGAAAATTATATTTGTTATAGAGTTGAATAATCTCTTCTTGTGTTATTTTAGCGCGAGAAACAGCCCACTGATCTAAGTAAAGCATGTTTTCTTTAGGAATAATGTTCTTATTTGGATTAAAATCATTTATATTAGCTAACATAAAACGTGCTGTGTTTCTTATTCTTCGGTAAACATCTGATGTTCTATTTAAAATTTCATTAGAAATAGAAATATCATTAGAATAGTTTGAAGAAGCAACCCAAAGTCTTAAAACATCGGCTCCTAACGTTTTGATTATATCGTTAGGACTAATAGTATTTCCTATCGATTTAGACATTTTTTGTCCTTTTCCATCAACTACAAAACCATGTGTTAAGACTTCTGAATAAGGTGCTTTTTCATTCATTAACATTGATATCATCAATGATGACATAAACCAACCTCTATGCTGATCAGAACCTTCTAAAAACATATCTGCATAATTTTTTTTATCTTTTTTATTTTTATATTTTATTGTCGTATGAGTATTTCCTGATTCGAACCAAACATCTAATATATCAAAAATTTGATCATATAAATAATATTCTGTACCCAATATTTCTTTTAAGTCAATATTCCACCATACTTGAATACCTGATAATTCTACTTTTTTAATTATTTTTTTCATTATAAAAGAATTTTTAGGGTGTATTTCACCTGTTTTTTTATTTATGAAAATAGACATTGGAACGCCCCATTTCCTTTGTCTTGAAATACACCAATCAGGTCTTTTTTTTACCATTTCTTCAATTCTAGATTTTCCCCATTGAGGAATCCATAAAACTTTTTTAATTTCTTTAATAGTATTAAAACGTAAATTATTTTTATTAATATTAATAAACCATTGTGGAGTCGCTCGAAATATAATAGGAGTTTTATGCCTCCAACAGTGTGGATAACTATGTATTAAAGGTTCATGGTGCAATAAACAATTATGATCAATTAATAATTGTATAATTATTTCGTTAGCTTGAGAAATATTAATTCCATCTAATTTTGGATGTATATTTTTTTTAAAATCACCTTTATAATTAATTAAATTTATTGTATTTATATTATATTTTTGACAAACAGAATAATCATCTTGTCCATGGTCTGGTGATGTATGAACTGCTCCTGTACCTGTTTCGAGAGTAACATGTTTTCCTAATATTACAGGTAATAAAATATTTTTTAAAAATGGATGTGAAAATTTTATACCTTCTAGTTTCTTCCCTTTAATAGAAATTAAATATTTCCAGTTTTTTATTTTTAAACTATCAAGTGTATTTTTTACTAATTCTTTAGCTAAAATTAAATTATATGTTTTAGTTTCAATCACGTGATATGTAAAATTAGGATGTACTGTAATAGCTTGACTAGATGGAAGTGTCCATGGAGTAGTTGTCCAAATTGGTAAATATGTGTCTTTGCCTTTTAATATGTCAGCATTAAATATTTTTTTTAAATTTTTATCACTACTTTTAATTGCAACAAAAATTGCATCTGATGTTTTGTCAAAGTATTCGATTTCTGCATCGGATAAAGATGATTGACATTTTAAACACCATTGTATAGGTTTGAAATCTCTATATAAATATTTTTTTTCGATAATTTTAGAAAGTGTTTTAATTATATTTGCTTCATTTTTGTAATCCATTGTAAGATGAGCATTATCCCAATCACCAATAACTCCTAATTTAATAAAATCCTTTTTTTGCTTTTCGACTTGATTTTTTGCATATTTTCTACATTCTTCTTGAAATTTTGAAGTATTTATTTTCTGCTTATATATACCTATTTTTTCTTCAACTTTTTGTTCGATAGGTAATCCATGACAATCCCATGATGGTATATATGGCGCATCAAAACCAGACAAATTTTTTGATTTAATTATTATGTCTTTTAAAATTTTATTCACTGCATGTCCAATATGAATATTTCCATTTGCATATGGAGGTCCATCATGTAAGAGAAAAATTTTTTTATTTTCTTTATTTTTTCTAATTATTTGATAGAGATTTTTTTCATACCAATTTTTTAAGATTTTAGGTTCTTTTTGAGTTAAATTAGCTCGCATAGAAAATTCTGTTTTAGGTAAATTTAAAGTTTTTTTATAATCATGCATAGTTTTATCTTTATTTTTTAAGTTCATCATTAGGAATATTAAAATATTTTTTAGCAATTTGAATGTCTTTCACAATCTGATCTTTTAGTTTTTTTAAAGATTCAAAAAAATACTCGTTTCTTATTTTTTTATATATTAAAATTTCTATTTTTTTATTATATAAATTAATATTTGTATTAAATAAATGAACTTCAAGGGTTTTATTTTTCTGTATATTAAGAGAACTAGGTTTAACTCCTATATTACATATTCCTAAATATATTTTTTTATAATTTATCTTAACTGCATATACTCCATTATTTAAAGAAATATTTTTATATAATTTTATATTAGCCGTTGGAAAACCTAACGTTCTTCCTATTTGATTACCATAAATAACGCGACCAATAATGCTAAATGGTTTTCCTAACAATAGTTGAGCTAATTTAATATTATTTTCTAATAAATATTTTCTAATATTAGTACTGCTAATTTTAATATTATTTTTGTATATTGGTTCAATTTCAACGATGTTAAATTTATATTTTTGACTCATTTTTTTTAATAGAAAAATATTTCCATTTCTTTTAGCGCCAAATTTAAAATCTTTTCCAATGATAATAAATTTTATATTTAGTTTATTAATTAATATTTTTATAATAAATTTTTCAGCACTGATATTTGAAAAAAAACTGTTAAATTTAATACATAAAACTATATCAATTTTATATAAGCGAATATATTTTATTTTTTGTTGAAATGTTGTAATTCTTTTGGGAGAAGTTTGATGACTAAAAAATTCTAATGGTTGCGGTTCAAATAAAATTATTATTGTTACTAAATTATTTTCTTTACCTATTTTATATACTTTAGAAAGTAATTTTTGATGCCCTAAATGTACTCCATCAAAATTTCCAATGCTTATAACTGAATTAGAATCTATTTTTTTTAAATTTTTAATACCTCGTATAATCTTCATTATCAAATTAATCCGATTAAATAAAGTGATATATGATAGAATTTATCATAAAACTTGTATGTAATAATAACTTTTTAATAATTTTTTATATAAATTATTTATTATTAATTTTTTATTATTTCTTGTATCATGTTTTATATATAGTATAATTTTTAGTATAATTTTTAATATTTAGGAGTTAAAATTGGCGAATATTAAATCATCTAAGAAAGATGCTGTAGCATCTGAAAAACGTCGTAAAAGTAATGTGAGTCAACGTTCAAAAATTCGAACTTTTATAAAAAAAGTGAGATTAGCTATTTGTTCTGGAGATAAAAAAAAAGCAGAAGATACTTTTAAAAATATGCAACCTGTAATTGATAAATATGCTACTAAGGGCTTAATACATAAAAACAAAGCAGCAAGACATAAATCTATTTTATCGTTACAAATTAAACAATTAAATTATAAGTAAATTTTGATAATAGTATTGCCTCTCATCTTTAAGAAGCAATACTTTATAATATTTTATTTTGTTAAATCATCAAAAAATCTTTTGACTCCATCAAAAAATCTTTTTGAACGAGGAGTGTTTTTTTCGCCTCTAAATCCATTAAAACTTTTTTCTAGTTCATTTAAAAGATATTTTTGTTGTTCGTTAAGATTCACTGGTGTTTCTACTACCACTTGGCATAATAAATCACCTTGATTTCTATTTTGTACTGATTTCACACCTCTTCCTCGAATACGAAAAAGTTTTCCTGATTGTGTTTCAGATGGTATTTTTAATTTAACTCTTCCATCTAGTGTAGGCACTTCAATTTCTCCCCCTAATGCAGCCATAGTAAAATTTATCGGTACTTCACAATAAAGATTATTTTCTTCACGTTCAAAGATAGGATGTTTATTTACTTTAATTTGAATATACAGATCTCCTGATGGCGCACCATTTATTCCAGCTTCTCCTTCATTATTCATTCTAATTCGATCATTAGTATCTACACCAGGTGGAATTTTGACTGATAATGTTTTATTTTTTCTTATTCTTCCTTGACCTTGGCACATATTACATGGGTCTTTAATTACTGTTCCTTTCTCATGACATGTAGGACAAGATTGTTGAACTGTAAAAAATCCTTTCCTGATATGTATTTGACCTCTACCCTGACAAGTAGAACAGTTTCGAGGTTTAGTGCCTTTTTTAGCGCCAGTTCCATAACAAATTTGGCATTTTTGAAATGCTGGAATTCTTATTTCTTTTATCGAACCTTTTACTGCTTCTTCTAGAGAAATTTCCATATTGTAACATAAATCAGATCCTTTTTTTACTCTTTGATTTCTGTTTCCTCCAAAAATGTCACCAAAAACATCTCCAAAAATATCACCAAAATCTGAAGAACTGGTAAAAGTATTATAAGTAGTATTTTGATTATGACCGTTTTCAAAAGCTGCATGTCCATATTGATCATATGCGTTTCTTTTTTCTTCGTTTATCAAAATTTCATAAGCTTCTTTTATTTCCTTGAATTTGTTTTCAGCATTTTTATCGCCTTGATTTCTATCAGGATGATATTTCATTGCTAGTCGTTTATAAGCTTTTTTAATCTCGCGTTCTTCAGCTGATTTTGAGACTCCTAAAATTTGATAGTAATCTTTTTTTCCCATTGTTACTCTCTTTCTACTTTTAAAATAATTACACGGGCGTAGATTTTTTCTACGCCCGTGTTGGTCTTTAGATGGTTATAATTATTTGTAAAACAATTATTTTTTAGGATCCTTTATTTCTTCGAATTCTGCATCTACAATATTTTCATCTTTTTTTGATGTAGATGATTGATTTTCATTTTTTAGATTGTCTTCTGTTGTGTTTTGATGCACTTCTGTTAATTTAGACGAAATTTTTAAGAGATTTTGTATATTTTTTTCAATTTCGGATTTATTATCTCCTTTTAATGATTTTTCTAAATCATTTAAAGCTAATTTTATTTGTTCTTGATCTTTAGCATCAATTTTTGTTTTATTTTCATCTAATTGTTTTTTTGTGCTATGAATTAATTGATCGCCTTGATTACGTATTTGAATTAATTCTTCAAATTTACGATCTGATTCAGAATTTGCTTCTGCGTCATCTATCATTTTTTTAATTTCTGATTCATGGAGTCCAGAAGAAGCTTTGATAGTAATTTTTTGTTCTTTACCAGTTTTTTTGTCTTTTGCTGAAACATGTAAAATTCCATCAGAATCAATATCGAACGTTACTTCGATTTGAGCTGTTCCTCTAGGTGCAGGTTCTATTCCATCTAGATTGAATTGTCCTAAAGATTTGTTGTCTGAAGCTCTTTTTCTTTCACCTTGTAGTACATGTATTGTTACTGCTGATTGATTATCTTCTGCTGTGGAAAAAACTTGACTATGTTTAGTAGGAATTGTGGTATTTTTACTAATTAGTGTAGTCATTACACCACCCATAGTCTCAATTCCTAATGATAGTGGAGTTACATCAAGTAATAAAACATCTTTCACATCTCCTGAAAGAACTCCACCTTGAACTGCAGCTCCAACTGCAACTGCTTCGTCTGGATTAACATCTTTTCTAGGTTCTTTTCCAAAAAAATCTGCAACTTTGGATTGAACCATAGGCATTCTTGTTTGCCCACCTACTAGTATTACATCATTAATATCTGTAATAGATAATCCTGCGTCTTTTAAAGCTACTTTAAGTGGTTCAATAGATCTTAAAACTAAGTCTTCAACTAAAGATTCAAGTTTTGAACGAGTAACTTTAATATTTAAATGCTTTGGACCATTAGAATCTGCTGTAATATATGGTAAATTTACATCTGTTTGTTGTGCTGATGAAAGTTCAATTTTAGCTTTTTCTGCTGATTCTTTTAGTCGTTGCATTGCTAATGAGTCATTTCTTAAATCAATACCTTGTTCTTTTTTAAATTCTTTCACTAAATAATTAATTAATCTACTATCAAAGTCTTCTCCTCCGAGATGAGTGTCTCCATTTGTAGCAAGTACTTCAAATGTTTTTTCTTTGTCTACATCATCTATTTCGATAATCGATATATCAAAAGTTCCTCCTCCTAAATCATAAACAGCAATAGTTCGGTTTCCCTGACCTTTATCTAAGCCGTATGCAAGAGCAGCTGCTGTAGGTTCATTTATAATTCTTTTTACTTCTAAACCAGCAATTCTACCTGCATCTTTAGTGGCTTGCCGTTGAGCATCATTGAAATAAGCGGGTACTGTGATAACAGCTTCCTTTATTGTTTCTCCTAAATAATCTTCTGCAGTTTTTTTCATTTTTTTTAAAACTTCCGCAGAAATTTGAGGAGGAGCCATTTTTTTTCTTTTTACATCAATCCAAGCATCTCCATTCTCAGAATTAATTATATTATATGGCATTATTTTTATATCGCGTTGAACTTCTTCATCTTTAAATTTTCTACCAATTAAACGTTTTATAGCAAACAAAGTGTTTTTCGGATTTGTAATAGCTTGACGTTTAGCAGGTTGACCGACTAAAACTTCGCCTTCTTTAGTATATGCAATAATGGAGGGTGTAGTACGATCTCCTTCTGCATTTTCTAAAACACGAGGTTTATTGCCATCCATAATGGCAACACAAGAGTTGGTTGTTCCCAAGTCGATACCAATAATTTTACCCATTGTATTTCTCCTATTTTGATAATTGGGTTTTCAACCCTTATGCGGCCATTTTTTTGGCTTTTATTAGCGACATAGGATTGTATTTTTATAATTATCTATCAGTGTTGTGATTATTAGATGGGGTCTTTTTTTTAGTCATCAAGGTCTAACTTCAAAAAAAATGAATTTTAAATTAGTTTAAATAGGATATAACTTTGTTTTATGAAACATAATTTATTATTTTACATTTTTCATGTATATTAAATTTTTTATTTGTTGAAAAAAGTTTTTGAGGCTTTCTTATGCTGGCATCATTTGACATTAGAGAATGTTTATCTTTTTTTTGTTTTATTTCTTTTTCTTTCATTTTTTGTTTTTTTATGTTATTTGCAAGTTCGTTTTTAGGAGGGAAGTCAACATCAAGATATAAACATACGCCATTTGAATCAGGTATTTCTCCAGTTGGAGATACATGTTTACATTTTTCTGTGAAGTTTTATTTAGTTGCAATGTTTTTTGTAATATTCGATGTTGAAGCTCTTTACCTTTACGTATGGTCCGTTAGTATAACTGAAACTGGTTGGGTAGGGTTTTTTGAATCTTTTATCTTTATTTTATTTCTTTTATTATCATTGTTTTATTTAATTCGTATTAAAGCATTGAACTGGGCATATAAATAAAATATTTTGAATTCATTATATTTAAGGATATAATTTAATGAAATATAAAATGAACTACACTTTAACTCGAGCAGATGAAAAAAATTCTAATAAAAAATATCCAAAAGAGTCGAGTCACTCTGTTGTAGATCCTATAGAAAATGATTTAAAAACAAATATTTTTACAGGTAAAGTTAGCCAGTTACTTCATAAATTAGTTAATTGGGGTCGAAAAAATTCGCTTTGGCCTTATAATTTCGGATTATCGTGTTGTTATGTAGAAATGGTAACTGCTTTTACTTCTATACATGATGTAGCGCGTTTTGGATCTGAAGTTTTAAGGGCTTCTCCAAGACAAGCTGATGTTATGGTTATTGCAGGAACACCGTTTATTAAAATGGCGCCTATTATTCAAAGATTATATGATCAAATGTTAGAACCAAAATGGGTTATTTCTATGGGTGCATGTGCTAATTCTGGTGGAATGTATGATATTTATTCTGTTGTGCAAGGAGTAGATAAATTTTTGCCAGTAGATGTTTATATTCCTGGTTGTCCACCTAGGCCAGAAGCGTATATACATGCTTTGCAATTACTCCAGAATTCTATTAGTGAAGAAAGACGGCCATTATCTTGGGTAGTCGGAGAGCAAGGAACATATCGAAAAAAAATGCTTTCAGAAAAAGACAAGAAAAGAGGTAAAAGAATTGCCATTGTTAATCTTCCAACATCAGATAAAATTTAATGTTTTAAATTATGTAAAATAATATCTTAGTGTGAAGATAAAAAAATTTTAAAAATATTTAAGTTTTTAAAATCAGTCATAAATGAGAAATCCATGATCGATGAAATTTTAAGCACAAGTAATGTTGTAAATCCAAATATTAATAAAAGTAACATAAACAATTGGATTTTTAACAAATTATTTAATATCTTTGGAAAAGATTTTTGTGTTATACAAGAATCTAAAATAGGTTTTCCAATAATTTGGATAAATAAAACTTTTTTACTACAAGTTATGAAATTTTTATTTAGTTCACATTATAATATGCTTTTTGATTTACATGGTGTAGATGAACGTTTTCGATTAAATCGAGAAAATCTTCCTAAAGCTGATTTTTCAGTTTTTTATCATTTAATATCTATAAAATATAATATAGATTTGATGATAAAAGTTCCTTTATTAAAAGATGATTTGATCTTATCTACATGTACTAATTTATTTCCTAATGCTAATTGGTATGAACGAGAAACATGGGAAATGTTTGGTATTATTTTTAAAAATCATTCAAATTTGACACGTATTATTATGCCTAATACATGGAAAGGACACCCATTGCGAAAAGATTTTCCAGCTAGAGCTACTGAGTTTAAAGCTTTTTTCTTAAATGAAGAAAGAGAAGATTTAGAAATGGAAAGTTTAAGATTCAAACCTGAAGCATGGGGTATGAAACGAAAAAATGATCATGTAGATTTTATGTTTTTAAATTTAGGCCCTAATCATCCCTCTGCACATGGTGCTTTTAGGATTGTTTTGCAATTAGATGGTGAAAATATTGTTGATTGTGTTCCCGATATAGGATATCACCATAGAGGAGCGGAAAAAATGGCTGAACGTCAGTCATGGCATAGTTATATTCCGTATACAGATCGAATTGAATATTTAGGTGGTTGTGTAAATGAAATGCCTTATGTATTGGCAGTAGAAAAATTAGCTAGTATTACTGTTCCAGAAAAAGTAGAAGTAATTCGAGTAATGTTATCAGAACTATTTCGAATTAATAGTCATTTATTATATATTTCTACTTTTATTCAAGATGTAGGTTGTATGACACCGGTATTTTTTGCTTTTACTGATCGTCAAAAAATTTATGATATAATTGAAGCAATAACAGGAGCGAGAATGCATCCTGCTTGGTTTCGTATTGGTGGAGTAGCTCATGATCTTCCAGCAGGATGGAATACTTTATTAAATAATTTTCTTCAATGGATGCCTAAAAGATTAAAATATTATGTAGATGTAGCTTTAAAAAATACGATTTTAATCAATCGCTCTAAAGGTATTGCAAAATATTCGCAAAAAGAAGCTTTAGAATGGGGAGTAACAGGAGCTGGTTTACGTGCTACAGGATTAGATTTTGATGTCAGAAAATGGAGACCTTATTCTGGGTATCAAAATTATAATTTTGAAATACCTATTGGTAATGGAATCAGTGATTGTTATTCTAGAGTTATGATCAAAGTAGAAGAAGTTTATCAAAGTCTATCAATTTTGAAACAATGCTTAAATAATATGCCAGAAGGTCCTTTTAAAGCAGATCATCCTCTAACTACTCCACCTCCTAAAGAAAATACTTTAAAAGATATTGATAGTCTGATTACTCATTTCTTACAAGTATCTTGGGGACCTGTTATTCCAGCAAATGAAAGTTTTCAAATGATTGAGGCAACTAAAGGTATTAATAGTTATTATTTAATTAGCGATGGTGGTACCATGAGTTATCGAACAAGAATTCGTACACCTAGTTTTGCGCATTTACAACAAATACCTTCAGTGATTCGTGGAAGTTTAATATCGGATTTAATTGTATACTTAGGAAGTATAGATTTTGTTATGTCAGACGTGGATAGATAATTATGAATAAAAAAAAAGAAAATTAAGAGAAATTTCTACAAAATTTTTACTAAGTTCCTGCGAAATAAATGAAATAGAAAATCAAAAAAAATATTATGAAAATTATAGAGCAATTGCAATAGAAGCTTTAAAAATTGTTCAGAAAAAACGCGGTTGGGTATCTGACTTAGCTATTATTGAAATTGCTAAAATACTTAATATCAATTCAAGTGATATAGAAAGTATAGCTACTTTTTATAGTCAAATTTATCGTCAACCTGTAGGACGAAATATCATTCGATATTGTGATAGTGTAGTTTGTTACTTAACAGGTTATCAAAAAATTAAAAAAGTATTAGAAAATTATTTATCAATTAAAACAGGTTATACTACTGTAGATAAACGATTTACTTTATTACCAATTTGTTGCTTAGGAAACTGTGATAAAAGTCCTACTATAATGATCAATGAAGATCTTCATTCTAAATTAACTCCAGAATCTATACCAAATTTACTGGAATCATATAAATGAATAATACAATTGTTCGCTTAGAAGAAACTCATCCATTAACATGGAGAATGCGAGATGACAATGAAACTGTTTGGATGAAAGAATATTGCAGTAAAAATGGTTATTCTGCTTTTCAAAAAACCTTATCTGAAAAAACACCACAAGATGTAATTAATTTAGTGAAAGAATCAGATTTAAAAGGAAGAGGTGGAGCCGGTTTTTCTACAGGTTTAAAATGGAGTTTAATGCCAGGTAATATTAATAATAAAGAACATCGTTATTTATTGTGTAATGCTGATGAAATGGAACCAGGAACTTACAAAGATAGGTTATTAATAGAACGTTTGCCTCATCAGTTAATTGAAGGAATATTATTATCAGCTTTCGCTATAAGAGCTACTCGTGGTTATATTTTTTTAAGAGGTGAATATGTTAAAGGCGAACATATCTTAAAAAAAGCTATACAAGAAGCGATGGATTGCGGTTATATTGGCGTAAATATTTTAAATAGTGGTTTTAATTTTGATTTATTTTTACATACTGGAGCTGGTCGTTATATTTGTGGTGAAGAAACAGCGTTGATTAATTCATTAGAAGGTAGAAGAGCCAATCCTAGATTTAAACCTCCATTTCCTGCAACTTTTGGATTATGGGGTAAACCTACTTGTGTTAATAATGTTGAAACTTTATCTAATGTTCCATCTATCTTATTACATGGTTCTAATTGGTATAAAAAATTATCTAAAAATTCTGATGCTGGAACAAAGTTAATGGGGTTTTCAGGAAGAGTTAATAATCCTGGTGTTTGGGAGTTACCTTTTGGTATAACTGCGCGTGAAATTTTAGAAGATTATGCATTTGGAATGGAATCGGGTTTATCTTTAAAAGCGTGGCAACCAGGTGGAGCAGGAACAGATTTTCTTACTCAAAAACATTTAGATTTATCTATGGATTTTAATACTATTTTACAAGCAGGAAGTCGTCTAGGAACAGCGCTTGCTATGGCTGTAGATAATAAAACTAATATGGTTGCACTTGTGTATAATATAGAAAAATTTTTTGCTCGTGAATCATGTGGTTTATGTACGCCTTGTAGAGATGGATTACCATGGATTGTAAAAATATTACATAGTTTAAAAAATAAAGAAGGACAAAGTAATGATATAAAAAATTTAGAACAGTTATGTTTTTCTCTTAGCCCAGGAAAAACATTTTGTGCTCATGCACCTGGGGCAATTGAACCATTGCAAAGTGCTATAAAATATTTTCGTTCAGAATTTGAAGATGGAATTAATATAAAAAAATTCAATTCGAATAAAAACATTATCGGAATTCAGTCTAATAAATTTAATTTAAATGTTTAATTTTTAAATATAAAATTTGTTTTTAAAAAGTTTTGGAATTTTCTATTATGTCTAAAATTTATGTAAATCAAAAAAAATACTATGTAAATAAATCTCATAATTTACTACAGGCATGTCTTTCAATTGGATTAGATATTCCTTATTTTTGTTGGCATCCTAAATTGGGTAGTATAGGAGCTTGTCGACAATGCGCGGTAACACAGTATAATAATTTGTCAGATTCTCAAGGACGATTAATTATGTCTTGTATGACTCCTATAATAGATGGATCTATTATTTCAACTAATGATTATACATCAAAAACATTTAGAAAAAATATAGTAGAACTTTTGCTAATAAATCATCCGCATGATTGTCCTGTATGTGAAGAAGGTGGTAATTGTCATTTACAGGATATGACCGTGATGAATAAGCATCATATTCGCAATTATCGATTTTTGAAAAGAACACATAAAAATCAATATTTAGGCTCTTTTATTAAACATGAAATGAATCGTTGCATTGGATGTTACCGTTGTATTCGATATTATAAAGATTACGCAGATGGCAAAGATTTAAATGTTTATGGTACTAATAGTAATATTTATTTTGGTCGTATAGAAGATGGAATCTTAGAAAACGAGCATTCAGGTAATTTAATTGAAATATGTCCTACTGGAGTTTTTACTGATAAGACACATTCCAAACAATATAATCGAAAATGGGATATGCAGTATGCTCCTAGTATATGTCAAAGTTGTAGTATAGGTTGTAATATTAGTATAGGTGAACGATATGGTGAAATACGTCGTATAGAAAATAGATATCATCAACACATAAACCATTATTTTATTTGTGATTTAGGACGTTTTGGATATTCACATAATTATTTAAAAAACCGACCCAAAAATCCTTCTTGTATTACTCATAAAAAATTAAAAGTATTAAGTTTTAATGAAGCAATAAAAGAAGCAGTAAATTTTTTTCGACGTTATAAAAATATTATTGGTGTTGGTTCGGCACGTGCTACTATAGAAAATAATTTTGCATTGAAAGAGTTAGTTGGAGAAAATAATTTCTCTCATGGAATGTCTCTTAAAGAAGAGTCTTGTTTAAAGCTGGTTTTAAATGTTTTTAAGAACAATGATTTATATATTCCATCTTTAAAAGAAATTGAAGATTATGATGTTATTTTAATTCTTGGAGAAGATTTAACACAAACATCACCGCGTATTGCATTAGCAGTGCGGCAAGCTATTAAAAACAAAGCTAAAGATATAGCTGAATTAAATGGAATACCGAAATGGAATGCAAACGTTGTATCTAATATTGCAGAAAATCATAAAAATTCTTTATATATTACTTATACACATGAAACTAAATTAGATGATATTTCTGACTGGTGTTATTTCGCACCAATTCATGATCAATCAAAATTTGGCTCTGCAATTGCATATAATTTAGATAATAGTTTACCATCTGTTAAAGATTTAAGTTCGTTTTTACTTAAACAAGCTGCTGTTATCTCAAAAAAATTACTTAACGCAAAAAAAGTATTAATTATTTCTGGTACAAGTTCATTTAGTACATCTATTATAAAAACAGCTATTAATATAGCAATATCTATTAAAAATAAAAAAATAAATCATATTGCTCTTACTTTTTTAACATCTTGTTCGAATACATTAGGATTAGGGTTACTTGGTGGAATTTCCATAGAACAAGCATATCAGAGATTAAGCCAAAAAAAAGCAGATGCTATTATATTTATGGAATACGATTTATATCGTTATTTTTCTCAATATGATTGTGAGAATTTTTTAAGAAATAAAAATAATGTTTTAGTAATAGATCATCAATACACTAACACTTATAAAAATGCTTCACTTAATTTACCTTGTTTAAATTTTTCAG
Source organism: Buchnera aphidicola (Aphis nasturtii) (assembly GCF_005083345.1). Taxonomy (NCBI): domain Bacteria; kingdom Pseudomonadati; phylum Pseudomonadota; class Gammaproteobacteria; order Enterobacterales; family Erwiniaceae; genus Buchnera; species Buchnera aphidicola. The sequence continues at coordinate 169,236 of NZ_CP034888.1, forward strand.
AAAGCTCTGGTACAATAATTAATTTTGAAGGTAGAGCGCAGCGTTTTTTTCAAGTTTATGATCCAATGTTCATTAATCAAAAAAACTGTCTTTATGAAAGTTGGAAATGGTTGCATTTGATTCATTGTAAATTTTTAAATAAAGAAATATCTTGGTTGAATTTAGATGATGTGATTACTTCATATAGCAATAAGTATCCTATTTTTAAAAAAATAAAAACATCTTTACCAAATGCTGATTTTCGAATAAATCAGCAAAAAATAGCTCGCTCTCCTAATCGTTATAGTGGTCGAACTGCTTTAAAATCTCATATTGATATTCATGAACATTCTCAACCTCAAGATGTTAATACTATGTTTTCTTTTTCTATGGAAGGTTTTAATCAGCCCAATAAATCACTATCATATATTCCATTCGCTTGGTTTCCTGGCTGGAATTCACCACAAGCATGGAATAAATTTCAAGCAGAGGTTGGTGAAGAATTGATCTCTGGAGATTCAGGAGTTCATTTATTTAAAGATAATAAAAAAATTAAGGATATTTATTTATCTTTTAAAATAAATATTAAAAAAAAATATTGGTATATAATTCCATATTATCATATTTTTGGAAATGAAGAATTAACACAGTATTCATCTATTATTCAAGAAAATATAATTATACCATATGCGTTGATAAGTGAATTAGATGCAATAGAAATAGGTTTAAAAAAAGATTCCACAATAGAGTTTGATTGTTTAAATAAAAATTTTTGTTTAAATATAAGAGTATCTAAGAATTTACATAAAAAACAAATTGGATTGCCTATAGGAAGAAAAGGTTTTCCTATTGATTTAGTTGGAAAAAAAATTAAATATATAAGAGAATTTATTAAATGACATACTTTGGAATAGAAATATTAGAAATATTTTTAGGATTTTTTAAAATAATATCATTTGTTATTTTATTCATATTTTTTTCAGCAATGTTAAGTGTTTTTGAACGTAGATTATTAGCATTTTTTCAAAATAGACATGGTCCTAATCGAGTTGGTTATTTTGGTAGTTTACAACTGTGTGCAGATATGATTAAGATTTTATTTAAAGAAGATTGGGTTCCGAAATTTAGTAGAAAATTTATTTTTATCTTATCTCCAATTATATCTTTTGTTTCTTTATTATTCGTCGTTCCAATAATTCCATTTATTCCAAATCATCCTATAATTAACTTAAATATAGGAGTATTATTTTTTTTAATGATGGCCGGTTTATCTGTTTATTCTATCTTATTCGCTGGCTGGTCGAGTAATAACAAATATGCTTTATTAGGAGCTATTCGAGCTTCTGCGCAGACTTTAAGTTATGAAGTTTTTTTAGGATTATCCTTAATGGGAGTTGTTGCTAAATCGGGATCGTTTAGAATTATTGATATTATAAATAATCAAAAAGAAATTTGGAACATCATACCTCAATTTTTAGGGTTTTTATCTTTTTTTATAGCTGGATTAGCTATTTGTCATAGACATCCTTTTGATCAACCAGAGTCTGAACAAGAGTTAGCTGACGGTTATCACATTGAATATTCTGGAATGAAATTTGGTTTTTTTTTCATCGGAGAATATATCTCAATTGTTACAATTTCATCATTAATAACAGTAATGTTTTTTGGCGGATGCGCTGGTTTAGGAGGACCTAGTTTTTTTTGGTTTTTTTTGAAAATGATATTTTTTATTATTTTATTTATTTTGATTCGAGCTTCTTTACCAAGACCTAGATATGATCAAATATTATCTTTCGGATGGAAAATATGTTTGCCTATGACATTATTAAACTTGCTTTTAACAGCTTTTTTTATATTAATCTAAACTTTACTAAAAGAGATTGTATTGATGAACTTAAAAAGAATTATTGTTGCATTTTTTACGCAAATAAGAAGTATTTGGATGGTTTTCATAAATATATTTTCTAAGTCTGAAACTAAATTATATCCAGAAGAAAAAGTTTATTTACCACCTAGATATCGTGGACGTATTATATTAACAAGAAATAAAAATGGAGATGAGCGATGTGTTGCGTGTAATTTATGCGCAGTAGTTTGTCCAGTTGATTGTATTTCTTTACAAAAATCTGAAAAAATAGGTGGTCGTTGGTATCCGGAATTTTTTAGAATTAATTTTTCTCGTTGTATTTTTTGCGGTTTGTGTGAGGAAGCTTGTCCTACTGCTGCGATTCAATTAACTTCTGATTTTGAATTATCAGATTTTAAAAGGTATAATTTAGTTTACGAAAAACAAGATTTATTAATTTCTGGTCCTGGCAAATATCCTAATTATAATTTTTATCATTTTTCTGGTGCTCTTATTAGCGGTAAAAAAACAGGCGATCTAGATACAGAATCATCACCTGTCAATGTTAAGACTTTATTGCCATAGAAGAGGAGATGATTAAATGAATTTCGCTTTTTATACATGTTCTTTTATAGCTATAATTTCCACATTATTAGTAATTATTCAAAAAAATGCAGTTTATGCTTTACTCTATTTAATAGTTTCAATTTTATCGATATCAGGTATTTTTTTTACAATTGGAGCATTTTTTGCAGGCGCTCTTGAAGTTATTATATACGCAGGTGCAATTATAGTTTTGTTTATTTTTGTCATTATGATGTTAAATCTTGGAAGCAAAGATGATATAAAAGAAAAAAAATATTTACATCCTATTTTTTGGTTGATACCAAGTTTTTTGACTTTAATTCTATTTCTATCAATGACATATGTTATTTTTTTTCTTAAAGAAAAAAAAATCGAATTTTTTTTTATGGATACCAAAACTATAGGTATTAATTTGTTTGGTCCTTATTTATTGCTGGTTGAACTTGCTTCTTTTCTTTTATTATCTGCTTTAGTTGTAGTTTTTCATATTGGCACTGAAAAAAAAATAAATCAAAAAAAATAATCATAACTTCTTAATTTAATAAGGATAACGATTTATGATTTCTTTGTTTCATGGTTTATGTTTATCATTAATATTATTTATTTTAGGTTTAACATCTCTTATAGTTCGTCGTAATATGTTATTTATATTAATGAGTTTAGAAATAATGATCAATGCAGCTGCATTATCGTTAGTAATAGTTAGTACATATTGGAAACAACCAGATGGTCAAATAATGTATATTATTGCCATTACATTAGCTGCATCTGAAGCTAGTATAGCATTAGCATTGTTACTTCAATTATATAGAAATAAAAAAACATTAAATGTTAACTTGTTAAGTGAGATGAGTGGATGAATATTATTTTCTTGATAATTTTATTTCCATTATTTAGTTTTTTTATTTTATCTGTGACACAAGGAATATTGTCTAAAAGAAATATAGCTGTTATAGGAGTTGGTTCAATATTTTTTGCATTTCTTATCACTTTTTTTTACAGTATTATTTTCATTAATCACTCTTATCAATTTTGGTTTCAAAAGTTATGGTGCTGGATAAATATTGATACATTGAAAATAGATTGTAATTTAATTTTAGACGGTTTATCTTTAAGTATGTTGGGAGTAATTACAGGAATAGGTTTATTAATACATATTTTCTCTATCTGGTATATGAATAATAAAGAAGGTTATTCACGTTTCTTTGCTTATACTAATCTATTTATAGCAAGTATGTCTTTATTGGTATTAGCAGATAATTTAATACTTATGTATATTGGATGGGAAGGAGTAAGTCTTTGTTCTTATTTATTAATTGGATTTTATTATAAAAGTATTGATAATAATAAGTGCGCTTTAAAAGCTTTTATTTTAACACGCATTTCAGATATATTTTTAATCATTGCAATTTTTTTAATATTTCAAAAATACGGAACTTTTGATTTTCAAAAAATAAAATTTTTATCAAATTTTATCCGTGTAGATAACTCGATTATAAATTTTATAACATTTTTTTTGTTAATAGGAGTAATTGGTAAATCAGCGCAATTTCCTTTACAAACTTGGTTATCAGATGCTATGGTGGGCCCCACCCCTGTTTCAGCTTTAATTCATGCCGCGACTATGGTAACAGTAGGTATCTATTTGATAGGAAGAATGTATTTTTTATTTTTATTAACCCCAAATATATTATATATTATGAGTTTTATTGGTGTTATAACAATATTACTTTCGAGTTTTTCTGCATTAGTTCAGACAGATATAAAACGTATTCTTGCATATTCTACTATGAGTCAAATAGGATATATGTTTTTATCGTTAGGTGTGCAAGCATGGTCCGCTGCAATTACACATTTAATTACACATGCTGTTTTTAAAGCATTACTGTTTTTGTCTGCTGGTTCTTTAATTATTTCTTGTAAAAATGAAAAAAATATATTTAAAATATCGAAAATAACTATAAAATGCCCGATTTTATATATAAGTTTTATTTTTGGAGGAGCATCTTTAATTTCATTTCCATTAATTACATCTGGTTTTTATAGCAAAGGTAATATTTTATATAGTGTATTACAAAGTGGTCATATTAATTTGTTTTTATTTGGTTTATTTGGTTCATTATTAACATCTATTTATACATGTAGAATGATTTTTGTTTTGTTTTACAAATGTAGTTTTTCTAATTTTTTAGGTAAGAAAAGATTAGCACATAATTTTCCATTGTTCGTTTTGTTAATACTTTCTAGTATTCTCGGTATTTATATTGTACCTTCACTATCTTTTGTATTTCCTATATTTAAATATTCGATAAATGAAAAAATTTTATTTGAAATTGTATCTAGTTCTGTATCTTTTTTAGGAATTTGGATTGCATATTACTTATGGGTGAAGAATACAAATTTTATTGGTAAAATATTAAAATTAAAAATTTTTCGATCTATACATTATTTTTTATTAAATGGATGGTGTTTTGATTCGTTATATAATTTGTTTTTTGTTAATTCATATTTATATATTTCTAATATTTTATTTTCTGATCCATTTAATAAAATTAATATTTTTTTTATTAATATGATTAAAAATTTTAATTTAATTTTATTAAAAACTGTTAATGGAAATGTAAAATGGTATATAGAATCAATGATATTAGGAGTAAATTTAATTTTTATATTAATTTTATTTTCATAAAAAATTAACTGATTAATTATATAAAATTTTTTATAAATTATAGGAATATATCTCTGATGTTGCTTTCTTTATTAGTTATCATTCCATTTTTTGGCAGTATTATCTCTTTTTTTTCTTTTAAATTAAAAAAATGTATTCCGCGCTATATTGCGATACTAAGTATAGTATTAACACTTTTAATTTCTATTAAAATGTGGTTTTTTGGAGATTTATATACGTATCAAATAAATTATTATCCTAATTGGCATCGTGAATTAATACTAAGTTGGATCCCAAGATTTGGAATTGAATTTCATTTAGCTATTGATAGTTTTTCGATCATCATGTTATTTCTAACTTTTTTTTTAGGAATTATTGCTATTTTATGTTCATGGAACGAAATTAAAGAAAACGAAGGATTTTTTTATTTTAACTTGATGTTAGTTTTAACTGGAGTTATAGGAATTTTTATTGCTTTTGATTTGTTTTTGTTTTTCTTTTTTTGGGAAATTATATTGGTTCCAATGTATTTTTTAATTTCACTATGGGGGAACGATAAAAAAAATAAAACGAATGCGATACATGCTGCAAATAAATTTTTTATATATTCTCAAATATCTGGTTTAATAATGTTAATATCAATTTTTTTATTAGTTTTTAACTATTATCAAAATACTCATATTTTAACATTTAATTATAATTTATTGTTATTTAGTTCGATTAATCCGAATATAGAATATATTGTTATGTTAGGTTTTTTTATTTCCTTTATTATTAAAATACCTATTGCTCCATTTCATGGATGGTTAGCGGATTTTCATGCTGAATCTACATATTGTGGCGCAGTGGATATAGTTGGAGCTTTATTAAAAACTGCTCCTTATGCACTTTTACGTTATAATATGACGCTTTTTCCCAATACAATAGAAAAATTTGCTCCTATTGCAATGTTCCTAGGTTTATTTAGTATTTTTTATGGGGCTGTACTTGCTTTTTCTCAAATAAATATTAAACGTTTAATTGCGTATGCTTCTATTTCTCATATGGGATTGATTTTGATTGCTGTTTATAGCAATAGTGAAATTGCTTTTCAGGGAATAGTTATACAAATAATATCTAGTAGCTTATCTACTTCTGCTTTATGTATTATATCAGGTCAAATTTATAAATATTTTAAAACTCAAAATATTCTTAAAATGGGTGGATTATGGTCCAATATTTATTGGATTCCTGCTTTTTCTTTATTTTTTGCTTTAGCAAATTTAGGGCTACCAGGAACAGGAAATTTTATTGGTGAATTTTTAATTTTATTTGGAATTTTTAACACATATTCGATTGTTTCTATTATTGCTATAATAAGTATTGTTTTTTCTTCTATTTATTCTTTATATATGATTCAAAGAATTTATTATGGTTCTTCGCAAAAAAATTATTCAATAATTTTTCCTAATATTAAAGAATTTGGAATATTAATAATTTTAATCTTTGCATTATTTTTTCTAGGTTTAATACCTCAAAAAATATTAAATATTTCGAAAGATACTATATCTTCTATATACTATTTTCAAAAAAAATTTGTGAATTCTATTTCAAAAACAAGGTTATAATAACAAATGATAATAAATTTACGAGAATTAATTGCTTTATTGCCTTTTTTGATTTTAATAGCAGGTTTAGTAATAGTTATATTTTCTATTTCTTATAATCGAAATCATTTTTTCATTGCTATATTAAGCATATTTATTTTAATTACAACATTTCTTTCATTATATTTTTTAATTTCAATTGTTCCTATAAATATTACTATTTTATTTAATATTAATAGGTATTCTATTTTTTATATTGCTATTATTTTAATTTCTAGTATTGCTACTTGTGTTTTTTCATATTCATGGCTATTAAATTATCCTTTTAATAAAGAAGAATTTTATTTACTACTCCTTCTTTCAACATTAGGTGCAATTTGCTTAACTGTTTCTAATAATATGTCATCAATATTTATTAGTATCGAATTAATGTCATTACCCGTTTTTGGTTTAATCGCATATTCAAATTATGCAAATTACGCTTTAGAAGCGTCTTTTAAATACCTGATTTTATCGGCTATATCTTCTTCTTTTCTATTGCTTGGTATTTCTTGGATATATGTTATTTCTGGAGATTTAAGCATTTCCTCTATTCATGGTTATTTATCATTAACACCTAATAATGAAAAATTAGTTTTATTGTTTGGAATAGTAATGGTGTTATTTTCTTTTTTATTTAAATTATCGTTAGTTCCATTTCATTTATGGACATCAGATATTTATCAAGGTACACCTTCTTCAATTTTATCATTTTTTTCTGTTTCTGGAAAAGTAGCTCTTTTTAGTGTGTTATTAAATATATTTTCATGTAATTTTTTTGAAAATAATACAATGTTATATGTACTATTATCATTAGTAAGTATTTTTTCGATATTATTTGGTAATTTAATGGCTATTTTTCAAGTGAATATGAAAAGATTTTTTGGATATTCATCAATATCGCAATTAGGTTATTTATTAATTGTGTTACTTGCTTTAAAAAACAATTACATTTTTTCTTTAGAAACAGTTATTATTTATCTATTTAATTATTTGTTTATTAACATATCATATTTTGGTATTATTAATTTGTTTTCCCGTTCATCTAATGATTTAGATTTAATTAATTCATATAGAGGATTGTTTTGGTCACAACCTATTTTAAGTTCCATTATGACGCTTGCTTTACTTTCTTTAGCTGGAATTCCTATAACTCTAGGTTTTATTGGAAAATTTTATATTTTATCTATTGTAATAAAAAACCATTTATGGTTAATTGGATTAAGTTTTTTATTTGGAACGATATTAGGTTTCTACGGTTATTTTAGATTAATTATTAATTTGTATTTAAAACCATCAAATCAATTATTAATTAATAAAAAACTTATATTTAATATGTGGTGCATTGATACTCCCTCTAAAATTTTAATATTATTTTCTGGAATAATGTTATTAATATTAGGATTATTCCCGCATCCATTAATATATTTATTCAATTTAACTGCATAGTTTATACTTAATAAATAATATATGTTATTTTAATGAATTGATAAAAAGTAAACAGTTTTTTAAATAAATTTTAATTAAATAAAGAGAGATTTAATGATTAACTTTTTTTTAACTCCACTGTTATTTGGGGGGATTTTTTTTTTAATTTTAATTAATTTTTTTTTTAAAAAATATAGCTTTACAAATAAAATAAAACAATTTTTTTTTCTAAATCGTTTGATTTTTGGTTATTGTATTTCTTTTTTTTTGTTTATTTCTATATTTTGGTTTGTAATATATAAAATTAGTGGAATTAATATTGCGAATAAAAACATTATTTGTTTTATAACAAGTTATTTATTAGAAATTATACTTTCTATAGATAATATTTTTATTTGGTTTTTAGTTTTTAAATGGTTTAAGATACCAATTATTTATCAAAAAAAAGTTTTATTATGTGGATTACTAGTAGGTTTGGTATTACGTTTAATTTGTTCTTTTTTTGGTGTTTTTTTACTCTCTAAATATCATTGGATTTTGTATTTTTTTAGTATTTTATTTGTATTGATAAGTTTAAAAACACTTTTCATACCAAATAAAATAGAGGATAAAAAAAATATAAGCCTATCTTGGGTTTATAAAATATTTAGAATAAGAAATGATACTGAATGCAAAAATTTTTTTTTAAAAATAAATAATAAAATATTTTTTACTCCTTTATTTTTATCTTTAATTTTTATAGAATTTAGTGATATTATCTTTTCAATAGATAGTATACCTGCGGTATTTGCTATCACTGAAAATTTATTTATTATTTTAATGTCTAATATTTTTTCAGTTTTAACTTTAAGATTTATGTATTCATTCATAGCGCCCATGATAAATAAATTTCCTATGATAGAATATGCTTTATCATTAATATTAATGTTTATCGGATTTAAAATACTATTTGAAAAATTTATAACTATTTCAACTTTGCTTACTTTTAGTATTATATTAATAATTTTAATTATTACATTTGTAGTTAACATTATTTTTACTAAAAACAAATGACATCCTAGCAATTATTGATATTTAATGTTTTTAAAAATTTATATAAATATATAAAATTTTTTTTAAAATAAGCTGAAAATATGTGTAAAAAAAATTTTTCTTTTTCTATGTGGATTAAATATTTAGAAAAATTAGAGAAAAAAAATCAAATTAATTTAATAGATATCAAAAATATTGCAAAAAAATTAAATTTATTAAATTTAAAATCTTTTTTTTTTACTATCGGAGGAACTAACGGTAAAGGTACAACCTGCGCTATGTTAGAGAGATTTTTATTAGATTCAGGCTATACAGTTGGTTTATATACCTCTCCACATCTTTTAAATTTTAAAGAACGTATTAAAATTAATGGATTATATCTAAATGAAATGCAATATATTGAAGCTTTTTATACTATACATTCTGCCAAATTCAATTATTCTTTAAGTTATTTTGAATTTATTACATTGACAGCTTTATTTTTATTTAAACAATATTCATTAGATGTTGTTATATTAGAAGTTGGTTTAGGCGGAAGATTAGATGCAACTAATATTATAGACTCAAATATATCTATAATTACTAATATCGGTATAGATCATACTTCTGTTTTAGGTATAAATCGATTTAGTATAGCTCGTGAAAAAGCAGGAATTTTTAGAAAAAATAAAATTGCTGTAATTGGAGAAAAAAATCTTCCAAATTCTCTATATCAAGAAGCTCAAAAAAATCAAACAATATTAAAAATAATTCATCAAGATTGGCATTGGAAAGAATGGAATAATAGCTGGAGTTTCACTCATCCAAATATAAAACTATACAACTTGCCGATTCCTAAAATACCATTACCAAATGTCGCAATTGCTTTGTCAGCATTGTTTTATTCTAATCTTAAAGTTAATAAAGCAATACTAAGTAATTCAATATCTGAAGTGCAATTACAAGGTAGGTTTCAGATTATCTCTTATTCTCCTATTGTGATTCTTGATGTTGCTCATAATTCTCATGCTTCTTCATATCTTGCTCAAAAAATTAATCAAATGGATATACAAGGGAAAATATATGCAATATTTGGTGTTTTTAAAGACAAAGATATTTTATCCATTATTTCTCCGTTAAAAGATAAAGTTTATTATTGGTATGTATCTATTTTGCCGACAGATCGAAGCGCGACTATTAATCAGTTGAAAAAAAATTTACCTAATCAAAATGCATTTTTTTTTAGCAGTGTTTATCATGCTTGGAATGATTTAAAAAAAACATTAACTAAAAAAGATATAGTGTTAGTTTTTGGATCTTTTATGACTGTTGCGGAATTTATTTCTATCAAAAATAAAGAAATAAAATGATAATATAATAATATTATTTTTGGAAAAACTATGATTTTAATAGATTTTATTGTTCTTATTATTATTTTTTTTTCTGTTTTCTTAGGAATATTAAAAGGTTTTTTAAAAGATTTTACATCTACTGTATTTTGGATTTTTTTTGTTTATTTTTTTGTTAATTATGTATATTTTAGTAAATTTTATCCTAATATTTTCTTAAAAAATGAAAATTATTTAGTAATTTTAATTATTATTGTTTTTTTTTTATTATTAAAATATTATTAAATTTTATTTCTAATAAAATAATTAAAAAATTTAAATTGTTATATATTAATATAATTTTAGGAAGTATATTTGGTTTATTTCGTGGAATAATATTAATCTTTTTTATACTAATTTGTGTTAAACAATGTAGTAATACTGTTTATTTAATTTTATTAAATAAATCTTTTTTTATTAATTTATTTTTTGTAATAATTTTAAATTATAAATTCTGATATTTAATTATTTTTTAAAAATACTAAGCACATTATTTTTAAAGATATAGTGTGCTTAGAATGAATTTTTTAATGTTCAAACATTGCAGAAATAGATTCTTCGTTACTAATTCGTCTTATAGCTTCTGCTAACATTCCAGCTAATGTTAGAGTTCGTACGTTTGGCAATAACCTAATTTTTTCTTGTAATGGTATAGTATCACAAACAACGACTTCATCAATGACAGAGCATTTTAAATTTTCCGGCGCTTTACCTGAAAAAATAGGATGTGTAGCATATGCGAACACTCTTTTTGCTCCTCTTTCTTTAAGGGCTTCTGCAGCTTTACAAAGTGTTCCTCCAGTATCAATCATATCATCAACCAAAATACAATCTCGATTTGCAACATCTCCAATAATATTCATAACTTGAGAAATATTAGGACGAGGTCTTCTTTTATCTATAATTGCCATATCAGTATCATAAAGAAGCTTTGCAATTGCCCTAGCTCTAATAACACCTCCAATATCAGGTGATACAACGATGGGATTTTTTAATTCTCTTTGTAACATATCTTCTAAGAGAATTAAACTACCGAATACATTATCTACAGGTACATCAAAAAAACCTTGAATTTGTTCAGCATGTAAATCTACTGTTAATACACGATCTACTCCGATACTAGATAAAAAGTCAGCTACAACTTTAGCTGTAATTGGAACACGTGCGGATCTTACACGCCTGTCTTGACGTGAATATCCAAAATATGGAATTACTGCAGTAATTCTGCCAGCTGAAGCTCTTCTTAGAGCATCTATCATTACAACAAGTTCCATAATATTATCATTGGTAGGAGAACAAGTTGATTGTATGATAAAGACATCACTTCCTCTAACGTTTTCATTAATTTGAACACTAATTTCGCCATCACTAAATCGTCCTACAGATGCATTTCCTAAATTTATATAAAGTCGATGAGCAATAAATTTTGCTAGTTTTGGAATAGAATTTCCAGCAAATAATTTCATATCTGGCATAAAAAACCTTGTTTTTTATTTTTTATTTTAATATTGATTTTGAATTCAAAATATGAGTATTTCTTTTATAAAAAACTTGATGTAATGAAGAAGTATTAACACCTTTAGCAATAAATCCTTTTACGTTCTGAGGAAGTAAAGAAAATATTTTTTGTGCAGATGTTTTATCATCAAATTCTGAAAAAACACAGGATCCTGTTCCAGTTATTCGAGTAGGCGCATAAAGAGATAGTACAGAAAGTAATGTTTTTATTTTTTTGAATTTATTACTTACTATATCTTCAAAATCGTTACTAAATCGAGATTTTAAAAGTAATTTTATTGGTTTTTTTTGACTTGTACTCTTAAGTAAAGAATTAGAAAATATACTTTTTGTTAAAATATGAATTTTAGGATAGACGACTAGATACCATTTTTCTTTTCTTTGAATAGGATGTAATATTTCGCCTATTCCTTCAACAATAGATGTTTTACCCATAATAAATGCTGGAACATCTGATCCTATTTTAAGACTAAATTTTGCTAATTCTTCTAACGTAAATTGTGTTTTCCATAGTTCATTTAATACAATTAATACTGTTGCAGCATTAGATGAACCGCCTCCCAGTCCACTTCCCATAGGTATTTTTTTGTTTAAAAATATTCTTGCTCCAAGAGTATTACAATTTGTTTTTGCATATAGCAGTGCTTTTGATTTTAACAACTTTGCTGCTCTAATAATAGTATTTTCTGTTGTTAAAATTAGTTTTTTCGCAGTAAATAATTCAATATTTCCAGTATTATTTACAATTATTTTTAATGTATCGCCATAATTAAGAAATTGAAATAAACTTTGGATGTAATGGTAATTATCTGAACGAACACCCGTAACGTATAAAAATAAGTTAATTTTTGCAGGAGAAGGCCATATATATGTCATTTTGTATTTATTTTTAAAAAATTATTTTTATGTTAATATTTATTAAAATTATACTGAAAATTATTAAAAATGATATAATCATTTTAATTGGAAGATTTTAATTTTTCATCATTAGAAAGATATTATTTTATTTCAAGTATATAAATATTATTTGAGTTGTTTTATTGGATTTGAAAAAGGATGATATTGTATGAATCCCTCTATTATTAATAAATTAAAATCTTTGAAATATCGTTGTCAAGAAATTGAAGTGCTACTTACTCAAAAAGATACTATATCGGATCAGAACAAGTTGAGAATCTTATCTCAAGAATATTTAAAACTTTCTGAAATCGTTAAATATTTTATTGAATGGGAAAAAATAGAACGTGATATTAAAAATGTTCATTCTTTATTTGATGATAGAGAATTCTATGATATAGCAAAAGAAGAATATCATATACTTAAACAACAAAAAAAAAAAATAGAGAGACAAATTCAAAGATTATTATTACCTGAAGACCCTAATGATCGGCATAGTTGTTTAATAGAAATTCGAGCAGCTACAGGTGGGGATGAATCGTCTATTTTCGCAGGTCAATTATGTAGAATGTATATAAGATATGCAGAAAGTCATATGTGGAAAACAAAAATTATGAGTTCCAGTGAAAATGAAAAAGGAGGATTTAAGGAAATTATCGTTAAAATTACAGGAAAAGGTGCTTCTGGTCGATTAAAATTTGAATCAGGAGGACATCGTGTACAGCGAGTTCCAGAAACTGAGTCACAAGGAAGAGTTCATACCTCCACTTGTACTATTGCTGTAATGCCTGTTCTTCCTAAAACAGAAAAAGAAGAAATTATTCTATCTGATTTAAAAATTGATACATTTCGTTCTTCTGGAGCGGGCGGTCAACACGTAAATACTACTGATTCAGCAATTAGAATTACTCATCTTCCTACTGGATGTGTAGTAGAATGCCAGGATGAAAGATCACAACATAAAAATAAAGCAAAAGCTTTATCTATTTTGTCTGCTCGCTTATATGCTTCAAAATTAGAAAAAAGCCAACAGGAAAATTCTTCTACGAGACGAATCTTATTAGGAAGTGGTGCAAGATCAGATAAAAACAGAACATATAATTTTCCTCAAAATAGAATTACAGATCATAGAATTAATTTAACTATATATAAATTAGACGAAGTATTGGAGGGAAAATTAGATTTTCTTATTAAACCAATAACCCAAGAATATCAAGCAGATATGCTGGCTTCTTTATGTAAGCTTAAAACATGAAAATATATCAATGGTTAAAACAAACAATTAAAAAATTTTCTCATTTTGAACATCCTCAATATGAAGCGGAAATATTATTAAGTTATGCATTAAAACGTTCGCGTTCTTGGATTATAGCTTTTGATAGAATAGAATTAAATGAATTTAATCAAAAAATATTAAAAAATCTTGTTCATCGTCGGTCACGAGGCGAACCCATGGCTTATATATTAGGAAAAAAAGATTTTTGGTCTTTATCTTTACGTGTATCTCCAGATACTTTGATTCCTAGGCCTGATACAGAAATTTTAGTTGAACAAGTATTATCTAAAATTGATAATAATCAAATGCATATTCTTGATTTAGGAACTGGTTGTGGAGCTATCGCGTTAGCACTTGCAAGTGTTTGTTCAAGTTTCAAGATTATGGCTGTTGACAATTCAAAGAAAGCCATTAAAATAGCTAAAACAAATGCATTAGAATTGCAGTTAAACAATATTACTTTTTTTTATAGTAACTGGTTCTCACATATACATAATAAATTTAATATTATTGTGAGTAATCCTCCATATATTAGTTTAAAAGAAATGAAAATTTTTAAAAAAAATCTTGTTTTTGAACCAGTTAATGCATTGTTGTCAGAAAATAATGGATTAAAAGATATTGAATTAATTATACAGAAAGCAAAAAGTTACTTGTTTCATAAAGGTTGGCTTTTTATTGAACATGGATGGAAACAAAAATTAAAAGTGCAATTTTTATTTAAAAAATATAATTTTTTTAGCATAAAATCTTATAAAGATTATGGAGGTAATGATCGTGTTACTATTGGTCAAAAAAAATAGTGATATTTTTTAGAAAGTTATATAAAAATTTTGAATCTAAAAATATAATTAAATATTTTTTTATTGAAATATTTTAAAAATCAATTTTAATTTCTTTATTACCTATAAATATTAATACAATAATATGAAATCTTTTTCAAAAAATAATTTATCTAAGTTATCATTATTTGATTCTATTATAGCTGCATCTCATTTTATTCGAAAAGATTTTCCTACAGATGCTGTAATTTTAGACATGCGAAATAAAATTCAAGAAGCAAAATCTTATGTTTTATCTGAAATAGAGCCAAATAAAAAGCTAAAAAAATTATTAAATTTATTTTATAAAAAATGGAATTTTGGAAGTGCAAGCGGTATTTATAAAATTTCAGATGTATTATGGATTGATAATGTTCTAAAAACTAAACATGGAACTGCAGTATCTTTAGGTGTACTTTTATTACATATTGCAACAGAATTACAATTACCATTAAATCCTGTAGCATTCCCTACACAATTAATATTAAGAGCTGATTGGTCAGATAAAAAAAAGTGGCTCATTAATCCATTTAACGGCGATATATTAGATCAACATACATTAGAAGTATGGTTAAAAGGAAATATTAGTCCAACAGCTGAGTTATATGAAAATGATTTATATCAAGCTGAATCTATTACTGTTTTTCGAAAAATGCTAAATACTTTAAAGTCAGCTTTAATGGAAGAAAAAAATATGGAATTAGCGTTGAATGTTAGTAATGTTCTTCTACAAATAGATCCTAATGATCCATATGAAATTCGTGATAGAGGGTTAATTTATGCCAACTTAGACTGCAATCATATTGCCTTGAAGGATTTACTGTATTTCGTTGAAAATTGCCCAGAAGATCCTATTAGCGAAATAATTAAAGTTCAAATACATGCAATTGAACAAAAAAAAATGATATTGCATTAATATAAAATTTATCCGATAGTAATGATACTTCTTTTATGCTGCGTACTGAAATAAAGTTTTTCAATTATTTTCTTGTCTAATGTATTGATTTGTTTACCTTCTAAATAGGAATCAATTATATTATATTTAACACCTAGAGAAATTTCATCTGGTTTTTGTGGATTATTATCTTCGAGATCTGCTGTCGGTGTTTTAAGGTATAAATTTTTAGGACAATGTAATTCTTTTAGTAACAATTGCACTTGTCTTTTATTAAGTTGAGATATAAGATTAATATCTGTTCCATGATCTCCATGTTTAGTAAAAAAACCTGTAATTATTTCTACTGCATTTCCTGTTCCTATAACTATTCCATTGTACATTGCAGCGATGCTATATTGTACTTTCATTCTTTCTCTTGCTTTTTCATTGCCTTTAACATAATCTGAAATTTTTATTCCTGCTGTATTTAATGATAATTCACTGCTTAAAACAGCTTTTTTTATATTGATTGTAAAAATTTTATCTGGATTGATGAAATTAATTACTTTTTTACAATCTTCTTCGTCTTTTTGAATACCATATGGTAATCTTAATGCGATAAATTGATAAGATGAATTTTTTTTTTCCTTACGTAATTGATCAATTGTTATTTGGCATAATTTTCCTGTTAATGTCGAATCTTGACCTCCACTAATAGCTACAATTAAAGATTTTAAATGAATATTTTGAAGCAAATATTTTTTTAAGTGTATAATACGATTTTTAATTTCTATTTTTGGTATAATTATTGGTTTTACATTTACTAGTTTAATAATTTTTTTTTGTAATATCATGTTGTATTTAGCTTTAAATTAATAAAAATGTTATAAAAATATTTATTTTTTAATAGATTATCTTGTTTAAAATTAATGATTATATTATATATTAAAATTAATAATTTTTAAAATATGTATTAAAAAATTATTTTTACTTTTTAGAATTTAATAAAACATCGGTAAAAAATATTGAATAATTTAATTTTTGTACTAAATTGTGGTAGTTCTTCTATAAAATTTTCTATATTAAATCCACAAAATAAAAAAAAGTATTTATCTGGTTTAGTAGAATGTTTATTTTTAAAAAAAACATATATTAAATGGGAGTATTCAGGAGTAAAATATAAAAAATATATAGGTTCTTATATATCTCATGAACATGCTTTAAATTTTATTTTAAATCAAGTTTTGTCAAAAGAACAGAATTTATATAATAATATTATTGGAATAGGACATAGAGTAGTTCATGGTGGAAATAAAATAAATCAATCTGTTTTAATTAATGATGAAATTATAAGTTTTATCGAACAAGCTATTCCTTTTGCTCCATTACATAATCCTGCAAATTTAATAGGAATTAAAATAGCTATAGAAAAATTTCCTGTTTTATCAAATAAAAATATAGCAGTTTTTGATACTTCTTTTTATCAGAAAATGCCTAAAACTTCATTTTTATATGCTATTCCTTATATTTTTTATAAGAAATATCATATTCGACGTTATGGAGCTCATGGAATTAGTCATGATTATGTATCACATGAAGCATCTATTATATTAAATAAAAATTTTAGTTCATTAAATGTTATAACATGTCATTTAGGTAATGGATGTTCTGTTGCTGCTATCCGAAATGGAGTTTGTGTAGATACCTCTATGGGTTTAACACCTTTAGAAGGTTTAGTAATGGGTACTCGAAGTGGCGACATAGATCCTTCTATTATTTTCTTTATGCATCAAAAAATTGGTATAAGTATTGATCAAATTAATACAATACTAAGTAAGGAATCTGGCTTATTAGGATTAAGTGGAATCAGTAGTGACTTTCGTTATCTCGAAAAAAATTACTCTTCTAATAAGGACGTAAGATTATCTGTAGATATTTTTTGTCATCGGTTATCTAAATACATTGCTTCTTATATTTGTTTGATGGATAAACATTTAGATGCAGTTGTATTTACTGGCGGAATTGGTGAAAATGTATCATTGATTAGACAAATCACTTTATCAAAATTGCATTTAATAGGTGTAAAAATTGATATAGAAAAAAATATGTTAATTAAAAATGGAAAAGTAGGATTAATTAGCAAAAATAATTCTATTCCAGTTTTAGTTATTCCGACAGACGAAGAGTTATTAATAGCAAAAAAAACAATGAAAATAATTAGTTCAATATAATTATTTATGAGTTTTAACATTTTAAGATAATAAGAATATTATGCGACGTATTATAATGTTAGTGCCTTTAAATGAAAATGTTAGTTTAACAACTATTACTTTGAGTTTAATTGATTTAATTAGTAAAAAAATAAAAAATAATTGTTTTAAATCTTTTTTTTATTTTTCTCTCATAGATAATTCAATAGATCAAACTAAATTTATTATTAATAAATATTTTTTAAATCATATCGTGACCTTAAAAAATATAGATTTTTCAAATCAATATTTTAATTCTGATAAATATCACATACTTATTAATCAAGTTATAGAACAATGTAATACAAAACAAGATGTTAATGGATTGATCTTGATTCAAGGTATAAATAGAAAGGAGCATCCTGATTTTAATAAAATAAATTATGAAATCTCTCAAAATGTAAATGCTGAAGTAATATTTTTAGAAAATTTAAAAGAATATTCTTTAGAATATATTAATAAAAAAGAGAATGAAATAAAAGTATTTTTAAAATATAATAAATATAAAAAAGTTTTAGGTTTTATTTTTAATAATATAAATTCTCCTTTTTTAGAAAAACAATATGATTTTATAGAAAAATTAAATATTTTATATAATTTAAAACAAAATAAAACTTCTTTCAACATTAAAAAAAATATTTTTTTTAAAGACAAATTTTTTTCTATATTAGCTTTGATTCCTTGGAATAAAAACTTATTAAAGCCATCTATAATAGAAATTTGTCATTTTCTAGATGCAAAAATTATTAGCATGAATAATAAAAATAATTCTATTGTTAAAAACATAATAATATTTGATGAAAATTATAAAAAAATAACAATAAAAAATTATAATAATTCTTTATTTTTAATTTGTTTCAGTCGTTTAGAAACGTTTATAACTGATTTATTGCTTAAATTAAAAACAAATAAAATTAGTGGTATTCTTTTAACAGGTGTATCTAAACTTACAAAAAGAATTTTATATTTAGTGAATTTTTTAAAAGATATTAATATTCCTATTTTTTTTATTAATACAAATACAATAACAACTCTTTCTCGATTGCAAAAATTTAATTTTCATATTAATTTCTACGATAAATTATATATTCATAAAATATTAAAATATACTTCTAGTTATTTTAACAATATTAATTTAAGTTTTGTTCAAGATGAGATAGTTAATTATGATAAAAAATATTCACCTAAAGAATTTTGTTATCATTTAAAAACATTATCAAAAAAAAATATAAAAAAAATTATACTTCCTGAATCATATGAACCTCGTATATTAAAAGCGGCTTTAATTTCTAATGATTTAGGAATTGCAGACTGTATCTTGTTAGGTAATGAAAAAAAAATTTTTGAAATAGCTAGTGATCATGGGATTGATTTAAGTAAAAATATTCAAATAATAAATCCTGATGCTGTACGAAAAAACTATATTTCAAGATTGTTAGAGTTAAGAAAAAATAAAGGCATAACTGAATTTTCTGCAATAAAACAATTACAAGATAACATTATGCTAGCTACATTAATATTAGAATCTCATCAAGTTGATGGATTAGTGTCTGGATCAATAAATACAACAGCTAATACTATACGTCCAGCATTACAAATTATTAAAACGAATCCTATTTATTCTTTAGTTTCTTCGATATTTTTTATGTTGTTTCCTGAAGAAGTATTTATTTATGGAGATTGCGCAATTAATGTAGATCCAACAGCAGAAGAATTAGCAGAAATTGCAATTCAATCCGCTAATTCAGCTAAAATCTTTGGTATAGAGCCACGTATAGCAATGTTATCCTATTCTAGCGGGTATTCTGGGTATGGTTTACAAGTAGAAAAAGTTAGAAATGCAACTTCTATTATAAAATTAAAACAACCTAGTTTAGTTGTTGAAGGCCCTATTCAATATGATGCAGCTATTTCGAAAAAAATTTCTAAATTAAAAACTCCAAATTCATCTCTGGAAGGATCCGCAAATATTTTTATTTTTCCAGATTTAAACTCTGGAAACATAACTTATAAAGCAGTACAACGTTCTTTAGGTCTAATTTGTATTGGACCTATGTTACAAGGACTAAAAAAACCAGTAAACGATTTATCAAGAGGCGCATCAATTGAAGATATTGTTTATACTATTGCTTTAACTGCAATTCAAGCGTAGTTTATTTAAATTATATTTTAATTATAATATCTCCTTCTGGTTTGCAACAGCATGGAAAAATTTCATTTTTTTTAAATAAAGCAGCTATAGGCTGTTTTATTGAGTAAATGATTTTACCTTTTATTATTTGTATACGACATGTCCCACAATATCCAGATTTACATTGATATCCTATATGTATGTTGTGTTTTTTTAAGATAGATAACAGTGAAGTATGCTTTTTATAAATAATTGTTTTTGTATTTAATATTTCAATGATGGAATAGTTCATTTTATAATTTAAATTTTTTAAATTCTTGATTAGATACCTTAGAATCAATTTGACCTACTAAGTAAGAGCTAATTTCAGTTTCTTGAGGAGCATTTTGTATATAATCTGAATTTAACCAAGAATCAATCCAAGGAATAGGATTTGATTTTTTTTCAAAAGGTATTTTTAAACCTATTGCATCCATTCTAATGTTAGTAATATATTCTATGTACTGACATAATATATCTTTATTTAAACCTAGCATTGAACCGTCTTGAAACAAATATTCTGCCCATTTTTTTTCTTGTTCTGCAGCTGATATAAAAATTTGAGTGGCTATTCCTTTGCATTCTTCAACAATATTATTCATGTTTTCATTATTTTTTTTATTACCTAAAAGGTATAAAATATGTTGAGTACCAGTTAAATGTAACGCTTCATCTCTTGCAATTAATCTAATAATTTTTGCATTTCCTTCCATAATTTCTCTTTCTGCAAAAGCAAACGAACAAGCGAAGCTAACATAAAACCTAATAGCTTCCAAAACATTAACACTGATTAAGCATAGATATAATTTTTTCTTTAATAAATTTAAATTAACATAAATTTTTTTTTCATTAATAATATGGTGTCCTTCTCCTAATAAATGCCAATAACTAGTCATATTAATTAGATCATCATAGTAAGTAGAAATATCTTTTGCTCTTTCATTAATATTTTTATTAGTTATAATATCATCAAAAATAATTGATGGGTTATTTATTATATTTCTAATTATATGAGTATAAGAACGCGAATGAATTGTTTCTGAAAATGACCATGTTTCAATCCATGTTTCTAATTCAGGAATAGATATAATAGGTAAAAAAGCAATGTTTGGACTTCTCCCTTGAATTGAGTCAAGTAATGTTTGATATTTTAAATTGCTAATAAAAATATGCTTTTCGTGCGAAGGAAGATTTTGAAAATCTATTTGATCTTGTGATAAATCTATTTCTTCTGGCCTCCAGAAAAACGAAAGTTGTTTTTCAATTAACTTTTCAAAAATATTATATTTTTGTTGATCATATCGAGCTATGTTTACAGGTTGCCCAAAAAACATAGGTTCTATCAGTTGATTGTTTTTTTTCTTAGAAAATGTTGTATAAGACACTTTTTTATACCTAAAATAAATTTTTATATTTTATATTTTTTATTATATAATACAAGAACCACTTGTACAATTATCTTCGTTATTTGTTTCAGATTGATAAAATTTATAATTATCTTCAGCTCCATCTCTAGTATTTTGGTAATATAAAGTTTTAATTCCTAATTTATACGCTATAAGTAAATCATGTAATAGTTGTTTCATAGGTATTTTTTCATTTATAAAGCGTTTTGGATCGTAATTAGTATTAACAGAGATAGACTGATCAATAAATTTTTGCATAATTGCCACGAGTTCTAAATATCCAGTATTATTTGGGATATTCCAAAGCAATTCATATTGTGATTTTAATTTTTTATATTCTGGTACTACTTGCTTTAACATTCCATCTTTTGAGGCTTTTATACTTATAAACCCTCTTGGTGGTTCGATACCATTAGTAGCATTAGAGATTTGAGAAGATGTTTCTGAAGGCATTAAGGCAGATAAAGTAGAGTTTCTTAAACCATACTTTTTAATTTTTTTTCGTAGCACATTCCAGTTTAAGTGTAATGGTTCATTACATATTATATCTATATCTTTTTTGTATGTATCTATTGGCAATTTACCTAAGTAATAATTGGTTTGATGAAATAATACACATGATCCCTTTTCTTTAGCTAGCTCACAAGAAGCTTGTAACAAATAATATTGTATTGCTTCAAAAGTTTTATGTGTTAAACTTTTTGCGCTACCATCAGAATAGCGAACTTTGTTTTTAGCTAAATAATATGCGAAATTAATAACCCCAATACCTAAGGAACGTCTTGCAATAGAAGAATTTTTTGCCGATATTATTGGATAATTTTGATATTCTAATATTTCATCTAATGCTCTTACAGATAAAATAGATAATTCTTCAAGCTCTTTTAAGTCTTTAATTAAACCTAAATTTAAAGCTGATAATGTACAAAGTGCTATTTCTCCATTTTGATCATAAATATCATTTAATGGTTTTGTGGGTAATGTAATTTCTAGACATAAATTAGATTGTTTTATTGGGGCTAATTTAGGATTAAATGAACTATGCGAATTACAATGATCTACATTTTGTATATAAATACGTCCAGTAGAAGTTCTTTCCTGCATAATTAAAGAAAACAAATCAACTGCTTTAATATTTTTTTTCCTTACAGTTTTATTTTTTTCATATTGAATATATATTGCTTTAAATTTTTTTTGGTCAGAAAAGAAAGTTTCATATAACTCTGGTACATCAGAAGGACTAAATAATGTAATATTTTTTCCTAATAACATTCTTTGGTACATTAATTTATTGATTTGAACAGCGTAATCAAGATGGCGAACTCTATTTTCTTCGATACCTCTATTATTTTTTAAAACTAATAAATTTTCAATTTCAAGATGCCATATAGGATAAAACACTGTCGCTGCACCTCCTCTAACACCTCCTTGTGAACAAGATTTTACAGCGCTTTGAAAATGTTTATAAAAAGGAATACATCCTGTGTGAAATGCTTCTCCATTTCGAATTGGACTTCCTAATGCTCTAATTTGACCAGCATTAATCCCAATTCCTGCCCTTTGTGAAACATATTTGACAATGCAACTCGTTGTTGCATTAATAGAGTTTAAATTATCTGCACATTCAATTAAAACACAAGAGCTAAATTGACGAGTTGGAGTTCTTACACCTGACATTATTGGTGTGGGTAATGAAATTTTAAAAGTAGAAATAGCATTGTAAAAGCGTTGAATATAATTCATACGAATATTTTTAGGGTATTTAGAAAATAAACATGCAGATATTAAAATATATAAAAATTGTGCGCTTTCGTAAATTTTTCCAGTGATACGATTTTGTAATAAATATTTTCCTTCTAATTGTTTTACAGCTGCATAAGAGAAATTCATATCACGACAGTGATCAATAAAAGAATTCATTAATACATATTCTTCAAAAGAATAGTCTTTTAGTAAATTTTTATCATATTTTCCTAAATTGACTAATTTTTTTACATGATTGTATAGTATTGGTGGTTCAAATTGACCGTAAGCTTTTTTTCTAAGATGAAAAATAGCAAGTCTAGCAGCCATATATTGATAGTCAGGTGTATCTTGAGATATTAAATCTGCTGCTGCTTTAATAATTGTTTCATGTATATTAACAGTTGTTATATTATTATAAAATTGGATACGTGAGCGCAACTCTACTTGAGAGACAGATACATCTTCTAATCCTTTAGCTGCCCAATTTAAAACTTTATGAATTTTATCTAAGTTGATTTTTTCTTTTTTTCCATTTCGTTTAGTCACAAATAGACTATTTTTCATATTTACTTAACCTGTTTCAAAAACATAATTTTATATAAAAATTTTTGAATTTTAAAAATATTACTTTTTTATAATATAAATTATAAATATATTTCATTATATCGTTTATATAATGGGCTCAACAATTCTTTGCAAAGCAACAACTTTTTCATTTTTTGATGTTCGTATTAAAATCACACCCTGTGTATTTCTTTTTAAAACTCCTATTTCAGAAACTCTAATTCTAACTAATGTTCCTGCATTAGTAATCATCATAATTTGGTCTTTTTCTACTACTTGTATAGCTCCAATAATTTGTCCTTTTTTTTTCGTTATTTTTATTGAAATAACTCCTTGTGTTGCACGTGATTTAATTGGAAAATCAGAGATTTTTGTACGTTTTCCGTATCCGTTATTAGTTGCTATTAAAATACTTGATTTTTCGTGCGGAACAATTAATGAAACTACTTTGTCATTTTTCAAGATTTTTATACCCTTTACCCCAGAGGCTGTTCTACCCATAGCTCTAACACTATTTTCTGAAAATTGAACTACTTTTCCATTTTGTGTAAATAACATAATATTATTATTTCCATTAGTTAATGCTACTCCAATTAATTCATCATTAGTTCTTAAATTAATAGCTATGATTCCAGTAGATCTAGGTTTTTGGAAATTTTTTAAAGAACTTTTTTTTACTACACCTTGAGCGGTAGCCATAAAGATATTGAGATTATCTTTATATTCGTGGACAGGCAAAATAGCTGTAATTCTTTCTTTATTATTTAATGGCAATAAATTTACTATAGGTCTACCTTTTGCATGTCTGCTGGATTCTGGTAAATGATATACTTTCATCCAATATAAAATACCTCGACTAGAAAAACATAAGATAGTATCATGTGTATTTGCAATTACTAAACTTTGTATAAAATCTTCTTCTTTAATTTTTGCAGCTGATTTTCCTTTCCCCCCTCTTTTTTGTGCATTATAATCAGAAATAGGTTGGTATTTTACATATCCTGAATGAGATAATGTAACTACTACATCTTCTTGATTAATTAAATCTTCAATATTAATATCATTATGATGTTCAGTTATTTCTGTTTTTCTTTGATCATTAAAATTGTTTTGTATTAGTAATAGTTCTGTTTTGATAACTGCAAGCATACGATGTGGATGTTTTAATATTTCTTCAAGTTCTATAATTTTTTTTATTAAATTATTATGCTCCAAAATAATTTTATCTTGTTCTAAATTAGTTAATCTTTGTAATTTTAAATCTAAAATTGATTGTACTTGTTTTTCGCTAAAGTAGTAATAATTGTTTTTTTGATTTGTTTTTTTTGTTTCTATAGTATTTAGGATATTATTTTTTATACTTTTATTTATCCATTTTTTTTCTATAATAAGTTTTTTTGCTTCTATTGAATTTTTAGCTTGTTTTATTAAATTAATAATCAAATGAATATTCATTAAAGCAACGTTTAGTCCTTCAAGAATATGAGTACGTTGCATTGTTTTTTTTAGCTCAAAAATACTACGACGTGTTACAATTTCTTTTCTATGTGATATAAAATGTTTTATTATTTCTTTTAAAGATAAAGTTTTTGGTTGTCCTCGATATAATGCAACCATGTTTATTCCAAAAGATACTTGTAGTTGAGTAAGAGCGTATAATTGATTTAAAATGATTTCTGATAAAGTTTCTTTTTTAATTTCAATTACAATTCTCATTCCGTCTTTATCAGATTCATCACGTAAAGCTGTAATCCCATCAATTTTTTTATCTTTTACTAATTCTGCTATTTTTTCTATTAAACGTGATTTATTGACTTGATAAGGAATTTCATAAAAAACAATACTTTCTTTATTATTTTTTTTATTTTTTTCAATTTTATTACGTGCGCGAATATAAATTTTTCCTTTTCCAGTACGATATGCTTCTTCAATTCCTTTTTTTCCATTAATAATTCCTGCGGTTGGAAAATCTGGACCTGGAATATACTTTATCAATTCTGTTAAGGTAATATCTTTGTTATCTATATATGCTAAACATCCATTGATTACTTCATATAAATTATGAGGAGGAATATTCGTTGCCATTCCAACAGCTATTCCAGATGATCCATTGATCAAAAGATTTGGTATTTTAGATGGTAATATTTCAGGAATATATTCAGTTCCATCATAATTAGGGATGAATTCAACGGTATTTTTTTCCAGGTCAGCTAATAACTCATGAGCAATCTTAGACATGCGAATTTCTGTGTATCGCATTGCTGCAGCGGCATCTCCATCTACTGATCCAAAATTTCCTTGACCATCTATCAACATATATCTTAATGAAAAATTTTGAGCCATACGAACTATTGAATCATAAACTGCAGAATCACCATGTGGATGATATTTTCCTATTACATCACCTACTATTCTAGCAGATTTTTTATATGATTTATTCCAATCATTATTTAATATATACATTGCAAACAGTATTCTTCGATGCACTGGTTTTAAACCATCTCGAACATCAGGTAAAGCTCTTCCAACTATAACAGACATGGCATAGTCTAAATAAGAACTTTTTAATTCCTCTTCAATATTAACTTGTATGATTTCTCGTGCAAGTTCTTTCATAGTAACTATTTTCTCTTTTAAAATTAATAAAATTAAGTAAAAATTATAACATAATTAATATATTGGATGCATTGAAAGAAATAAATTCTATGTTTAAAACGTTTTCATTTAGTTCAATGATAGTTAAAAACATTTTTATATTGTTTATTTTAAATGAAAGTATTAAAATAATAGCTTATTAAAATTATTTTATTAATGTTTATCAATATTAAAAATAATATTTTTTAATTATAATTAAATATGAGATTTTTTTATGAAAGATGAAGAAAAAAAATTAATAGAAAATTTATTTTATCGTTTAAAAAACACTGAGTTAAATTCTTCTGAACGAGATGTTGAAGCGAATATTTTAATTCAAGATTTAGTAAAAAAGCAACCATATTCTTCTTATTACATGACACAAACAATATTAATCCAAGAAACTGCAATAAAAAAATTAAGTTTGAAAGTTGAAGAATTAAATAAGAAAATATCAAATTTAAACTTAAATACAACAACTAAAAAATCAAGTTTTTTATCTAATTTTTTTAAAAAAGAGCCAATTTCTCCAGAAATATCTAATAATTCTTGGAAAAGTAATCAAAATGTTTCAGGATCATATCATCCCTTACCAACATCTTCTTCAACTATTAGTAGCAGCGCAGGTAGTAGTAATGGTTTTCTTAAAAACGCTTTACAAACAGCAACTGGCGTAGCAGGAGGGATGATTCTGGGTAATATGTTAATGAATGTTTTTAATCATAGCAAACCTGAAGAAGAGGTTTTTGATACTATTAATGAATCTTCTATATCTAACATAGAAGGAAATGAATTTTATACAAATAATGAACATGATTTAGTTGACTATAGCGATAAAAGTGATTTTGATGTTTCTGATAGTACATCTAATTTTAATGATGAATATATCGATAATGAAATAAGTAATACAAATAATATCAGTGATGTTAGTGATATGAGTGATGTAAATGATGATAATTTTATTTAATTTTTAACATATTTTTATAGAAAGAATGATGTTGTATTTAATAATTTAAATAAAGCCAGCATATTTTTTTGCTGACTTTAAAATATAAAGAAATTTTTAAGAAAAATGTTTATCTAAATATGAAGAAATTCCTTTTAAAGAAGTAGTTATCCCATCTTTTCCTGGTTCCCAATTTGCAGGGCATACTTCTCCATATTTATTATGAAATTCTAAAGCATCTATCATTCGTATTATTTCATTTATATTACGTCCGAATGGGAGATCATTAACAACTTGATGACGTATTATCCAATGTTCATCAATTAAAAATGAAGCTCTTAAAGCTATGTTCAATTCTGGGTGTTCAATCTCGTAAGATTTTTGAATTTCATGTTTTGTATCGGATATCATTGGAAACTTAATTTTTCCGATTCCTCCATTTTTAGGAGCAGTATTTTGCCATGCTTGATGAACAAAAACACTATCAACAGATACACCTACAATTTTTACATTTCGTTTATGAAATTCTTCATAAGCTTTATTAAATTCCATAATTTCAGAAGGACATACAAAAGTAAAATCCATCGGCCAAAAAAATAATATTGTTGATTGACCATTAGAATATTTTTTAAAATCAAAAGTATTTGTAATTTCACCGTTACTTAAAATTGCTGGAGCTATAAAATTTGGAGCTTTTTTTGTTACTAAAACCATTTTTCTCTCCTTTTATTTTGAAATAAAATTAAATTTATACTTTTTAAAAAATATTTTATTTAATTAATTTAAAAAAGAGTTTCTTATGAATACTAGTTTAACTTGGAAAGATATTTTATCTCAAGAAAAAAAAAATATTTTTTTAATATGATGAATTATATTAAAAAAGAACGTTTAAAAAAATTAATATATCCTCCTTCAAAAGATATATTTAATGCTTTTTTATTCACTTCTTTTGATAAAATTAAAGTGGTTATTATTGGGCAAGATCCTTATTTTTCAAATGATCAAGCGCATGGATTAGCATTTTCAGTTCCAAGAAATAAAAATATACCACCTTCTTTAAAAAATATATATAAAGAATTAAATAATGATTTTAAAAAAAATTATATATTTAATCATGGTTGTCTTGAAAATTGGGCTAAACAAGGCGTTTTTTTATTAAATACTATTTTAACTGTTGAATCAGGAAAACCAAAATCTCATAATAATATAGGATGGGAAATATTTACTAATCAAGTAATTTATTACATTAGTCAATATAAAAAATCTATTATTTTTTTACTCTGGGGTAACGATGCTCAAAAAAAATGTAATTTAATTGATATTAATAAGCATTATATTTTAAAATCATCTCATCCATCTCCATTATCAGCTTCTCGAGGTTTTTTTGGATGTAAACATTTTTCTAAAACTAATAAAATATTAATTAAATGTAAAAAAACAGAAATTAATTGGTTTAGTATTTGAATAAATATGTAAAAATAGAAAAAATTTTTTAAATTTTTTCTATTTTTTTGTGTTCAGTAATATTAATACTTGATAAGTAAAAACATAATTTTTTTAAATTTTAGAGATTGTTACTAATGCTTTTCGAAGCACGATGTTATTAAAGCTCAAACCTATTCGTTGTATTGAAATAACATGATCAGGTTGTATTTCTGTTGAATTTTCGGTTAATATAACATTGTGAATTTTTGGATTAAAAATTTCGTTTTTTCTACCTTCTATTTTTACTCCAAATTGATAGATTATTTTAAATAAAGACTCTAATATTAATTGAATACCTTGTATTAATGGTTCTTTATCTAAATTTAATTTTTTAGATAAAGATAAAGTATCTTCTAATATGTTAATAATAGGAATGATTTTTTTAAAAAATTCTTCTTTTTTTATATTTTTTATATTTTTTATTTCTATTTCAGCATTTTTTTTAATATTTTCTATATATGCTAAGTGTCTTAATTGTATATCATGTATTTTTTTTTGATTTTTTGATAATTTTTCTTTTAATTCATTTAATTGATTTATATCAATATTTTTAATCTTAGTATTATCATTTGTGTTTTCTGCGACTTCTGTTTTTATATCTTTTTTTTCAATATTTTTGCTTTTTGGTTGTTTGTCTTCAGTATCCATAATATCACCGTTTTAAACATTACTGATTAGTTAAATATAGATTTATTGATATGTTTTTTAAGTTAATTCATGTATTAATTAAATATATATATATTCATTAGGGATTTTAATGCAATGAAGCAATATTTTAATTGTATCGGTATTGTTGGACGTCCTCGTCATTCTAATGCATTAATAACACATGAGATACTTTATAAATGGTTAACGAAAAAAGGTTATAAAGTTTTTATTGAATATAATATTTCCAAAAAATTAAAGTTAAAAAATCCAAAAACTGCTACATTAATAGAAATTGGTCAACTTTGCGATTTAGCTATAGTAATCGGTGGAGATGGAAACTTATTATGTACAGCTCGAATTTTATCATATTTTAACATTAAAATCATTGGTGTTAATCGAGGTAATTTAGGTTTTTTAACAGATTTGAATTCTGATAATCTATTTAAAAAATTATTAGAAGTTTTATCTGGAAACTATTTTATAGAACATCGTTTTTTATTAGATGTAAAAATTTATAAGAAAAAAAAGCTTTATAAATCTAGTATAGCTGTGAATGAAGTTGTTTTACATCCTAAACATGTAGCTCATATGATAGAATTTGAAGTTTATATTGATGAAAAATTTGCTTTTTCACAACGCTCGGATGGATTAATTATTTCAACTCCCACTGGTTCAACGGGTTATTCACTTTCTGCAGGAGGACCGATTATAGAAACTTCTTTAGAAGCTATATTACTAATACCTATGTTTCCTCATACTTTATTAGCCCGACCATTAGTAATTAGAAGTGATAGTGTAATTTGTTTAAAATTTTCTAATTCAGAAAAAAGTTTAAAAATTAGTTGCGATAGTCAAATAGTTTTTCCTATTAATAAAAATGAATGTGTTTTACTTCAAAAAAGTAACTATTATTTAAGTCTTGTTCACCCTAAAAGCTATAACTATTTTGAAACTTTAACTTCGAAATTAAATTGGTCTAAAAAATTTTTTTAAAAAATTAAATCAAATTTTCAGATTGTATATTTTATAACAGCATTACTGTGAAAATTATTGTTAACAATATTTTTATATAAAATACTAGGAAATAATTTATTAATGAATATTCAGATTTTTATAATTAAAATATTATTAATAACTTTTTTATTGACTAGTTGTTCATTTTTAGGCAATAAAAATTATAATTCTAATAATATAGATGAATTTTATTTAAGTTTAAGTGAGTTTAAAAAAAATTATAAAGGCATGACAAGAGAACAAATAATTTATATTTTTGGAACGCCAATTATTTCTGATTCTTTTAGCGATACCTATCATTATATTTTTTGCGAAAGATTTAAAAAAGATATATGTAAAAAAACAACATTGAACATTTTTTTTAAAAAAGATAAAGTTTTTTATTTTAGTGTCGAATAATTTAAATAAATTTTAATTTTCAAAACTTTTGGAGCTGGCGGGATTTGAACCCGCGTCCAAAATTTCTATAAATAAAGATATTACATGCTTAGTTTTTCTTAATGTGCAGTTCTTTTCCTAATTTAGAAAAACGCATTTTAGGAATATATCTTAAAAATATTTTTTTCGTGTTATTATTAAGCTTTATTTTCACGTTTTCTCTTTAATTAGTGACCTTTAATAATTTCTCGCTATAAAAGAGATAATATTGAGAATAAAGGGCATAAAACAGTTTTTTAAGCTGCTAATGCGTAGTTTTGTTTATTATTTGTAGCTATTTTTTTACGGCTTTTTACGAGGCAAACCGTTCCTCGGCATGCACTTTATTTGTTTGATAATTTTGTCGAATCCAAAACAGCCCCATACAATTAAAATATAAAGATAAATAAAATATTTAATTTATTAGTATTACAAAAAAAAATAAAGTTGTCTATAAAATATTTTCAAAGTATTTAAACTTGAAAATTTGTTTTAATATCCTTAGATTGATGAATTTCAAAATGGAGCAAAGTATGGATATAATTAAAAAAATAGAAAATCAAATTAAAAACAATATTATTTTAATTTACATGAAAGGCACGCCAGATGCTCCTAGTTGCGGTTTTTCTGCTCAAGCTGTACAAGCTTTATCAGTATGCGGGGAAAAGTTTGCATATGTAGATGTTTTAGAAAATGAAGATATTAGAAGAGAATTACCTAAATATGCAAATTGGCCGACATTTCCCCAGTTATGGGTAGATGGCGAACTTATAGGAGGTTGTAGTATTATAATGGAAATGTTGCAAGATGGAGAGTTGCAGAAGTTAATATCTAAAACAATGAGTAAATATAAATAATAAAATTTAATTTATAAAATTATTTTAATAAAAGATATGATATTATAATAATACATTATTATTAATATCATATCCTTTGATAATATTAAAATTATATAACAAATAAAAATTATTTTTTTACATTCATTGGCCATCCGCCTAAGTGTTTCCAGCGATTGACTAACTTACAAAAAAGATTTGCAGTTTGTAATGTATCATAAAGCGCAGAATGAGCTTGGTTATTATCAAATGTTAATCCAATAGCTTTACATGCTTTTGCTAATACTGTTTCTCCAACAACTAATGCACTTAGTGTTGCTGTGTCAAATGTAACAAATGGATGAAATGGATTATGTTTAATTTGAACTCTTTGTATTGCAGCCATCAAAAAATTATGATCAAAACTAGCATTATGTGCTACTACAATACTTTTTTTACAACCTTCTATTTTTATTCCCTTATTTACTGTTTCTAATATTGATTGAATAGCTAATTTTTCACTAATAGCACCACGTAATGGATTAAATGGATCAATTTTGTTAAATGCAATAGCATCAGAATTAATAATAGAACCTTTAAAAGGTTTAATATGGAAGTGAAGTGTGTTTTCTGTGTGCAACCATCCTAATTTATCCATTTTTAATGTTATCAATGCAATTTCTAATAATGCATCAGTTTTTGGATTAAAACCAGCTGTTTCAATATCAATAACAACAGGATAAAAATTTCGAAATCGATTACTTAATAGATTAAATTCTTGCGTTATAGACATTTACATCTCATTTAAAAATTGTCGTTTTGATTTAATAAATTTAATTTTTTTAATATGTATATAGTTGAAATACTATTTTTATATATTTATTATGATTCTTGTTTATTATTCAATAATTGTACTATAATTTAATACAATATTTAAAATGAAATTTTTTAATTTAATTTTTATATACATCGTATATTTTAATAGGAAAATAAAATGAGTTATTTTTTACCTTCTCTGCCATATTCATATAATTCATTAGAACCTTATTTTGATCAAGAAACAATGAAAATTCATCATACAAAACATCATCAAAATTATATTAATAATACTAATGCTATTTTAACAAATACAGCTTTTTCTTCTCTTTCTATTGAAGAGCTTATGTCTATATTTAATGAAATTAGTTTAGAAAATAAAAATGTACTGCGCAATAACGCTGGTGGACATATAAATCATAGTTTTTTTTGGAAATGTTTGAAAATCAATACGATATTAAATAAAAATATCAAATTAGAACTAGAAAAAAGTTTTGGAAGTTTTGAGTCTTTCAAAAACCAATTTGAAGACATTGCTATGAAGCATTTTGGTTCGGGTTGGGTTTGGTTAGTTAATCAAAATGGAAAACTTAATATAGTATCTACTATTAATCAAGATAACCCATTAATGGGAAAACTAATATCAAATACTTACGGTGATCCTATTTTAGGTTTAGATATTTGGGAACATGCATATTATTTAAAATATCAAAATAGAAAACTAGATTATATTAAGGCATTCTGGCATGTAGTAAATTGGGATGAAGTAGATAGTCGTTTACAAAAATAGAATTTTTTATTAATTATATTTTAATAAATAAAATATTTAAATTTTATATTTTAAAACATATAGTATATATTATTATATGTTTTAATAAAACATTAAAAATATTAAAAGGTTATTTTATTTGAGTAATATTAAAATGATTACAGGATTATCTAATCCTAAAAATACATATCATAATACACGTCATAATCTAGGTTCTTGGTATATTTATGCTTTAGCAAAAAATTTTAATGCATTGTTAAAAGAAGAAAAAAAATTTTTTGGATTTATTACTTCTATTAATATAAATTCAAATAATATTCGTTTGTTTATACCTAATATTTTTATGAATATTAATGGTAGTGCAATATATAAAGTAGCTGCATTTTATAATATCAATCTAAATGAAATATTAGTAGCACATGATGATTTAGATTTAGAGTGTGGCATATCAAAGATCAAATATAGTTATGGGCATAGTGGTCACAATGGTTTAAGGAGTATTATAAATCATTTTAATAAAAAAATAAATTTTTATAGATTTAGAATTGGCATTAGTCGTCCAAAAAATCAAAAAGAAATATCATCTTTTGTACTTTCATATCCTACAACGGAAGAAGTTAATTTAATTAATACGTCCATTCAGTATGCTGTAAAAGAAACACTTATATTATTAAGTAATATTTCTTAATTAAATCAGAATTATTTTATCATTTTAATATAGAATCAAATTGTTGATTTTAAGGTATATAAATATGGGTTTTAAATGTGGTATTATAGGGCTTCCCAATGTAGGCAAATCTACTTTATTTAATGCCTTGACCAAAGGAAACTCTACTGTTGCAAACTTTCCGTTTTGCACTATTAAACCAAATATTGGAATAGTTTCAGTTCCTGATATTCGTATCAATACACTGTCTAAAATTATTTGCCCAAAAAAAATAGTAAACGCATATATAGAATTTGTAGATATTGCTGGTTTGGTTAAAGGCGCATCTCAAGGTGAAGGTTTAGGTAATCAGTTTTTAAGTAATATTAAAGATACCCAAGCTATCGCACATGTTGTACGTTGTTTTAAAGATGATAATATTAGTCATGTTTATAATGAAATTAAACCTAAAAATGATGTAGATATAATCAATTCTGAGCTTATATTATCTGATTTCCACACTTGTGAAAAATCTATATTAAGATTACAAAAAAATCTAAAACATAACACAAAAGAGATCGAAAAAAAATTAATTGTTTTAAATAAATGTATAAATCATTTAAAAAATTTTTTAATGTTGAAAACTTTAAAATTAAGCAAAATAGAAAAAAAGATAATTAGTGATTTTCGGTTTTTAACTTTAAAACCAACAATGTATATTGCAAATATTAATGAAGATAAAGAATCTTTAATTTTTTTAAATGAATTAAATGAAATAGCAGAAAAAGAAAATTCTTTAGTAATTCCAATTTTTTCTAATTTAGAACTAGATTTAGTTAATATGAATACAAAAGAACAAAAAGATTTTATGAAAGCCTTTAATATAGAATACTTAGGATTAAATAAAATTATTCAATGTGGTTATCAAATACTTGATTTAATAACTTTTTTTACAGTTGGAGCTAAAGAAATTCATGCTTGGCCTATATCTAATGGTAGTACAAGTGTTCAGGCGGCGCATAAAATTCATAGTGATTTTAGTAAAGGTTTTATTCGCGCCCAAATTATTAAGTACTTAGATTTTATTCAATATAAAAGTGAAATTAAAGTTAAAGAAGTAGGTAAATGTAAAATTGAAGGAAAAGATTATAAAATGCAAGATGGTGATATTGTTAATTTTTTATTCAATATTTAAAAAAATTCATGATTTAAAAACTTATTATATTTCATTAATTTATTATTCTCTTTATTAGAGAGGAGAAATAATCCTCTCTAATTTTTTATATATCTAATAAAAATTTTTTTAATTTATTAAAATCTGGATTGATATTATAAGACAATAGTGGTAAATTAACTCTATTTTTAATTTCATCTGGTAAAGTAATACTATTTTTTAAAATTTTTTCAACAGTATCTTTAAACTTAGATGGATGCGCAGTGCCTAAAAATAAACCGTATTCATCTTTTTTTAATTGATCATTTAGTAATCGGTATGCAATTGCAGCATGTGGTTCAGAAGTATATCCTAGTTTAAAAAGTTCTTTCATCGTTTCTTCAGTACTTTTATCTGATACGCTTCCAAATCTTAAATCATCTAAATTCCAGTTATTTCGACGAAACAATTCTTCAATTCTAGGCCAATTATTTGGCTGACTAATATCCATAGCATTAGAAATTGTAGATATAGTTTTTTTCGGTTTCCATTCTTTATTTTTTAAAAATCTTGGAACAGTATCATTTACATTTGTACATGCTATAAAAGACTGAATGGGCAAACCCAGAGATTTTGCTAGCAATCCAGCTGTTAAATTTCCAAAATTTCCACATGGAACAGCTATAACTAAATTTTTTCGTTGTGTTTCTGAAATTAATGAAAAAGCTTCGAAATAATAACATATTTGTGCTAATAAACGACTTATGTTAATAGAATTAGCAGAATTTAAACCTATTAATTCTTTTAGTTTTTTATCATCAAAAGCTTTTTTTACTAAATCTTGACAATCGTCAAAACTTCCATTAATTGATATAGTTGTTATATTTTCACCTAAAGTACAAAATAGTTGTTCTTGTAATAGACTAATTTTCCCCTTTGGATACAAAATGATTACTCGAACATTTTTCATTTTATAAAATGCATGTGCAACTGCAGCCCCAGTATCACCTGATGTTGCAGTTAAAATAGTAAATAATTCGTTTTTTTGATTTAGAGAAAATATCATTTGAGCCATAAAACGGGCTCCAAAATCTTTAAATGCTAATGTTGGGCCATGAAATAGTTCAAAACAACTGATATTTTTTTTAATTGAAACTTTTAATGGCTTTTTAAAGGAAAATGCTTTTTTTACATGTTCATACAATGTTTTTTTAGATATTTCACTATCAATAAATTTAGAAAGTATTTCAGTGCTTCTTGTAATAAAATCCATTTTGAGTATTTCTGATAATTCAAAAGGTGTAATAGTTGGTATATTTACTGGAAAAAACAATCCTTGTTGTTCTCCCAGTCCAAGTTTTATAGCAGTTTCAAAATTAACTTGTTCGCTATGGTTTTTTAAATTATAAAGTTTCATTTTTTATCCTATTTTTCTAGCACCTTTTGTATCTATATAACAAATATGAACAAATCCTGTGTTATTTTGTAGATAATTTTTTGAAAGCCATAAAGATACTTTTTCAGCAATTTTAATGTCTTCTGCAACGGCAAAAACAGTTGGTCCCGAACCAGATATACCGAAACTTATCGCACCTAATTTTTTAATTTCTTCTTTACTTTCAAAAAAATTTGGTAGTAATTTACTACGATATGGTTCCGCTATAAGATCTTTCATACATCTTGCTGCTAAATTAGATTGTTTGCTATATGATGCATGAATAAAACTAGCTAAATAACGACTATTTTTGATACAAATGTCTTTTGTATATTTTTTAGGTAAAATTTTTCTTGCTTCTGCGGTAGATAATTTAATTCCTGGCCAAGCTACTATCCAAAACCAATTGTTGAAATCTGGTATTTTTTGACTAATTATATCAGACTTTTCTAAAATTAATTGAAGACCTCCAAGATAAGATGGAGCTACATTATCATAATGAATACTTCCTGATATTTCTCCTTCTACCTCGCCCATAAGTAAGAGAAGTTCCTTTGAATTTAATGGATTGTCAAAAATTTCATTAATTGCAACTAAGGTAGCAACAATTGAACAAGCGCTAGATCCCAGTCCTGATCCAATTGGTAAATTTTTTTCTAGAATTATAGAAACTGGAATATTTTTTTTTATTATATTGCAAAATTTATACCAACATTTCCAGACAATATTTTGTTCATTATTTGTAGGTAACTGATTAGAAAAAATTCCTTTATTAAGTAATTGAAAATTTTCTGATAATTTTATTGTTATGCAATCACCTAATAAATCACCATTTATTGGTTTAATGGCTGCACCTAAAATATCAAATCCAACTCCAACGTTACCAATAGAAGCTGGTGCGTAAATTTTAATCATTACTGTACTCCACACTGACGTTTATAATATTATACGTAGTAGGTCAGAAAATACTCCAGAGGCAGTAACATTATTACCAGCACCATATCCTCTTAATACAAGAGGGATCGGTTGATAATAATTTGTATAAAATGTCAGTGCATTTTCACCATTTTTAACTTTATATAATGGATTATTACTATTGATTTCTTCAATTTTTACTGAACATTTTCCTCCTTTTTCTATTGTTCCAACAAAACGTAATACCTTTCCTGAGTTTTTTGCTTTTTTTACTCTTTCTATAAAAATTGCATCCATTTCTTTAAGTTTATATAAAAACTCTTCGGTGTTGTGATATTTTTTAAAATGTTCAGGTAATATCGGTTCAATTTCAATATCTTTTAGTTCTATTTCATATCCTACTTCACGCGCTAAAATTAATAACTTTCTAGCAACATCTATACCTGATAAATCATCACATGGATTTGGTTCTGTAAAACCTAAATCTTTAGCTTGTTTAGTAGCATCTGATAATAAAATATTTTCTTCTAATTTACCAAATATAAAAGATAGAGATCCAGATAATATACCTTTAAAGCAAATGAGATTATCACCTGTATGAAATAAATTTTGCAATGTTTGTATTACAGGCAATCCTGCTCCAACATTAGTTTCGTATAAAAATTTTTTATTTTCTTTTAATGCAGTATTTCTAATTTTATTATAATATTCTAACGAACTAGTATTAGCTTTTTTATTGGATGCAATAACATGTAATCCTTTTGAAATAAAGTTAACATATTGTTTAGATAAATTTTCATCAGAAGTGCAATCAATCACAACAGAATTTAAAAAACAATTATTTTTTAACGATTTGTTTAAAATCTCAAGATTAAATTTTTCTTTTGACTCTTTAAAATATTTTTCCCAATGTTTTAAATCAATACAGTTATTTAAAAATAATATTTTTTTAGAATTGGCAATAGTACGTATTTTAATTTCTATATTTTTATTTTCTAAAAATTTTTTTTGTTTTAATATTTGATTTATTAATGATTTACCTACTCCACCGATGCCAATTAAAAAAACATTTATAATTGTTTTATTATAAAATAATTCATCGTGAATAGTTTGCATACTTTGTAAAATATTCTTTTTTTTGATTACTACCGATATAGAATATTTTGACGACCCTTGTGAAATTGCAAGAACATTAATTTTAGATTTTCCTAAAGAAGAAAAAATTTTTGAAGTAAGATTAGATTTTTGAAAAATATTAAAACCAATTATAGATAATATAGATAAATTTCTAATTATATTAATATTATTTAATAATTTTTCTTTTAATTCTAATTCATATAATTGGTTTAGTAAAATCATTGTTCTTTTTGTATCTTTTTCTAAGATACAAAAATTAAAATTATTTTTTGATGATGATTGAGTAATTAATATAATATTAATATTTTCTTTTTTAAGTATATCTAATATCTTTGAAATTAGATTATTGTTTTGCTTGATCAAATCACCAGACACTATAAACATTGCAATATCATCTATATTAGTAACACTTTTTAGCATGTTTTCATTGGAATTATTTTTTTGACAAATTAATGTACCTTTGGATTTAATATTCGAAGTGTTTTTAATAATACATGGTATATTGAAATCTTTAAGTGGTTCAATAGTTCGAGGATGCAATACCTTAGCTCCAAAATAAGACAGTTCCATTGCTTCTTCATATGATATTGATTTTAATAAAAAAGTATTAAATATTTTTCTTGGATCTGCAGTAAAAACACCGTCAACATCTGTCCATATTTCACATAACTTTGAATTTAAACAACAAGCTAATATTGCTGCAGAATAATCTGATCCGTTACGTCCTAATATTACTAATTCACCTTTGTTATTACCAGCAATAAAACCTGCCATTAAAATAATATTATCATTTTTGATATTTATTTTACTAATACATTTTTTAGATGCATTTATATCTACTTTAGAATTTAAAAAACTTCCTTTAGATATAATATTTTCAACAGGATTTATAATAGTAACTTGATGAAATCGAGATATTAATATATTTTTCATAATCTCAATTGAAAGTATTTCCCCGCGAGACA
This sequence comes from Buchnera aphidicola (Aphis nasturtii), assembly GCF_005083345.1. NCBI lineage: Bacteria > Pseudomonadati > Pseudomonadota > Gammaproteobacteria > Enterobacterales > Erwiniaceae > Buchnera > Buchnera aphidicola. Next base: position 209,085 of record NZ_CP034888.1, read on the forward strand.
TTATAATAGCTTGTATATTTTCAGGGTATTTTTTTAACGATGCAAAATTATATATAATGTTTTGTAATTGATTAAATTCTGTTTTAATTATTTTTTTTGTTTCTTCATATAAAAAGTTAGATTGTATTTTTTTGATATTTTTTATGATTTCAATACATATCTTTTCTGAAAGTTCAATTTGTTCTAACGCTTGATTGATGTTAATATTATTTTCAATAATATTAACTAGATAGTTAGTTATTTTAGCTGGAGCAGAAAGAACTATCGCAACTTGTTCATGATTTTTATTTTTTTCTATAATATCAGCTACACATAAAAATTTTTTTGCATTAGCTAATGAAGTGCCACCGAATTTTAATAGTTTCATATTTTATGAATCCTTAAATTTATTTCATAAAAAATTTATATTATTTATAATAAATTTTTATTAAAATATATTACTCATAAATTATATACGAGTTCATTTATAACAAATTAGAATAGTTACTCTATTGAGATAAGATTGTAAATAGATATTAATATTCTTGTGTAATACCTTGAAAGGTAAAATTAATAAATGTTTTTAAAGTAATTTAATTATTTTATTAGGCAGTTTTTAATAAGAATTAGATTTGTAATTGAAAATATATTTAAATTTTTTTATTATTAGTATAACTTATATGTTATTAATTTTATCATAAATTTAGTTTATTTTTTTTAAATAATATTAGATGAAATAATTTATTATTAGAAATTTTTTTATATTTATAAAATTATTTTAAATTATAAAATTTTTTATTAAAATATTTATGTTGATATTTTAAAAAATATATATTTTAAGATATAAAATGAAATAAAAAATAATTATATGTAGTATTTAATTAGTATTACAATAATTTTTTATAAAATAATAATTATTATTGTAATGTTTAAAGAAATAAAGATTTGAATTTTTAATTTCACATTAAAAAAATTATTTTTGATATATTCTTTTTTCTTTTAATACAGATCAATTAGATCATTTTTAGTATAATAAAATGTAATTTAAATTAAAAATTTAGTTAATATTATGAAACATACTATTAAAGTTATTTTTTCTGAAAAAGAGTTAAATGTACGTGTTCGTGAATTAGGAGAAGAAATTACTAGAAAATATAAACATAGTAAAAACAAAATGATATTAATCGCTTTATTACGCGGTTCGTTTGTATTTATAGCAGATTTGTGTCGTAATATTACAATTGAACATGAAGTTGATTTTATGACGACTTCTAGTTATGGACGTGGCATTATATCAAGTGGCGATGTAAAAATTATCAAAGATTTAGACGAAGATATTTATAATAAAAATGTATTAATTGTAGAAGATGTCATTGATTCTGGAAAAACTTTAAGTAAAGTATTGGGTATTTTAAAATTAAGGAATCCAAAATCTTTATCAATTTGTACACTTTTAGATAAGCCTGAATGTCGTGAAGTAAATATTAATATTGATTTTATAGGTTTTTCTATACCTGATGAGTTTATAGTAGGTTATGGTATAGATTATGCTCAATGTTATCGTTATTTACCATATATTGGAAAAGTTGTATTTCAGAAATAAAAGCATTTTTTAATTTAGTAATATAAATTTTTCATTGTCAATTAAACGAGTATTACCTAACCAAACAGACGCAAGAATGATATTTTTTTTATTTTTTTTAGAAAAAAAATTTAATGTTTTTAAATTGTATACATTAAATATATCAACTAGAAATCCTTTTTGTATTAAAGATTGTTTTGCGAAATCAATCGTTTCATGTAATTTATTTCCATTATTTTTTATGATAATATTTATTGTTTTTTTTATAGTTTTATACAAAAAAGGCGCTTTCTTAAGTTCTAAATTATTTAAATATCTATTTCTTGAACTAAAAGCCAATCCATTTTTCAATCGAATTGTAGGCATACTAATTATCTTTATTGGGTAGTTTAATTCTTTAACAAAAGTTTTTATAATTAATAACTGTTGATAATCTTTTTCCCCAAAAAATGCAAAGTTTGGCTGTATTAAATTAAACAACTTTCCAATTATTGTTGTTACTCCTGTAAAATGTCCAGGTCGTGATTTTCCTTCAATAATTTTAGATAATTTAGGTACTTCTATATATGTATGCATGTTTATACTATTTGGATAAATTTCGGGTGTTTCAGGTGCAAATAAAATATCTATTTTTTCTTTTTTTAATATTAAGTAATCTTCTAAAAAAGTTTGAGGATAGTTTTTTAAGTCTAATGTATTATCAAATTGCATAGGATTAATAAAAATACTTACGATAACAATATCTGCATGTTTTTTAGCTAGTAAAATTAATTCTATGTGACCTTTATGTAAATTACCCATCGTAGGTACTAATCCTAATGTTTTTCCTTTTTTCTTAAAAAATTGAATTTTTTTATATAAACAATCTATTGTTTTTATTATATACATAATAGTCCTATTTAATGATATTTGAATTTTTCAAAAACTATATTTTTTATTAGGAAAAATACCGTTTTTTACTGCATTAATATATGCTTTAATTGCATTTTGAATACTACCGTTATTTGAAAGAAAATTTTTTGTAAATTTTAATTTTTTCCCTTCAGTAATTCCTAATAGATCTTGCATTACCAATATTTGTCCGTCGGTTTGATTTCCAGCTCCTATTCCAATAACTGGAATAGATAATCTTTCAGTAATTTCTTTTGATAGTTTTGCAGGAATACACTCTAATACCAGCATTTTAATTCCCGCTTCTTCAAGTAATAAAGCGTCTTCTATTATTTTATTTGCATCTTTTTTAGTTTTTCCTTGAATTTTATATCCACTTAAATAATCTATATATTGCGGAGTAAGTCCTATATGTCCACATACTAGTATTGAATTGCGAGATAGTTCTTGAATAATATGAATTAAATTTTTTCCGCCTTCTATTTTAATCATATTAGCACCAGATTGAATTATTTTAGAGGTATTTTTTAATGCTTGATTAATGTCATAATAAGACATGAATGGCAAATCAGATATTAAGAAAACATTAGGCGCGCCTTTTCTGACTGCTTTTGTATGGTATTCAATATTTTTAACTGTTACAGGTATTGTTGAGTTATGTCCTTGAATTGTCATACCGAGAGAGTCGCCTACAAGTATAACTGGAATGCCTTCATTCGCAAATAATTTAGCAAAGCTAAAATCGTAAGCTGTAATTGCAGCAAATTTATTTTTTTTATTTTTCCAGTTTTGTAATGTAGAAATATTAATATATTCCATATTAGACCTAATTATTGAAAAGTTAATGTTTAAATATAAATTAATTGAAAGGATACTCGAGATAATTTAATATATCAATCGAATATCCTAATCTATATGTATTAACCAGCCATTTGTTTTTCTCTAATTTCTGCTAATGTTTTACAATCAATACATAAACTTGCAGTTGGTCTGGCTTCTAAACGACGTATTCCAATTTCAATTCCACAAGAATTACAATAACCAAAATCATTATTTTTTATTTTTTTTAAAGTCATTTCAATTTTTTTAATTAATTTTCGACTTCTATCTCGATTCCGTAATTCTAAACTAAATTCTTCTTCTTGTGCAGCTCGATCAATTGGATCTGGAAAATTAGTCGATTTATCTTGTATATAGAGTAGAGTATGATTGACTTCAAATTTTAGTTGATTTTTCCATGTTTCAAGAATTGTTTTGAAATGTAACATTTGACTTTCATTCATATATTGTTCATCTATTTTTTTTTGATAAGGGCTTAATCCAGCAATAGAAAGAACATTTAAAGAAGATTTTTTTTTTTGTTTTTCTTTTTCCATAGTTTTTTCCTATTAAAAAAATTCATATCAAATTTAAAAGATATTATTCTTTAGAATAATAAATATGTATTATAAATAATTTATAAACATTTTATATGTAATATATTTATTTTTTATAAATAATTTTTATCAGTACAATATTTTATTATAAAATTATTTAATCCTAATTTTAACACAAACTTTAATTAAATATCTTTTTATAAAACTATAGATTTATAAATTGAAACTTGGTCTAACTACTTACCTATAAATAAGGATGATTTTAAATGATAGAGAAAGAAGTAAAAAAATTTGCTTTAGGAGTTGAATATCATGGAGAATATTATCATGGTTGGCAACGTCAAAAAAACTATTCTTCTGTTCAAGAGGAAATAGAACGATGTTTATCTAAAATCGCAAATCATAAAGTTAACGTTATTTGCGCTGGAAGAACTGATTCCGGTGTTCATAGTATAGGGCAAGTAATTCACTTCAAAACTACTTCTATAAGAAGTCAGTACGCTTGGACAGTAGGGGTAAACACTTATTTATCTAAAAATATTTCAATAAAATGGGTTAAAGAAGTTCCTATTCATTTTCATGCACGTCATAGTGCTATTAGACGAACTTATCGCTACCTAATATATAATGATATTTGTCGTTCTAGTATTTTATATAAACAATCGAGTCATATTCATAAAAAGTTAAATATTTCTAAAATGTACTCTGAAGCACAGCATTTACTAGGTAATCATGATTTTTCTTCCTTTCAAGCATTAGGATGTCAATCATATTCAGCTCGAAGGGAAATCACAAAAATAAATGTTTATCGTATTCATCATTTCGTTGTTATTGATATTACAGCAAATTCTTTTCTTTATCACATGGTGCGTAATATTGTTGGTTCTTTAGTTCAAATTAACTCTATAAATAAAGAAAATATTATGAAAAATTTATTGAAAAAAAAAAATAGAAGTTATGCAGGTCCTACCGCTCCAGCTAAGGGTTTATATTTATTATCTGTTCAGTATCCAGCATGTTTTAACTTACCAAAATCTGAAGATATTTTATTAAAACAAAATAATAATTTTTTTAGATAAAATACACTTTAAGAATTTATTTAAATTTTTAAATAAAATATAATTTTTCTAAATAAAAAATTTTTATATCAATAAGGTCTTAAATGTATATGAATAAAAAAAATAAAATTATTAGAAAAAGTTTTTATTCTAATATTAATTTTAATAATTTTTTATGTTGTTTTTATATATGAAGATTCATTATGTAATTAATGACAAGGTATAGTATTTTCCTGCTTAAACATATAGTCAAATAATAAACTTATAACTAGACAGTTTATTTTCTCAAAAAGAAATTGAAATTTTTTATAAGTACAATGTGTAAAAAAATTAATAAAATTATGCTTCCTGAAGAATATAAAAGATAAGATAAAAGTATAAAACTTATACACTGGTCTTTTAATTCATAGATATTCATGAAAGTGAACTTCATATAAAATTAGCTTTTAATAGAAATTTTTATTAAAAATTCAAAACATTGAAAATTGTCGTGATTTTAATTTGTTTCGATTAGAACCAAAGTTCATTAGTATGCTAAAATCTTTTAAAAAACCTATTTTTCTTTCTTGATCTAAATATCCTATGATTTTAATTAAAACATTATTAATAATTGAAGATAGAAAGTTTTACAAGCATGATAGCATTAATATATCATCTTATTATAGTCTTATTAGTTAATATTATGGAAGGTAAAATAATACAAAGAGGTAGCAAGCTTAATCTACAGTTAGTTAAAATTTTTTTTTAAAACATGCTTGTTTAGTATGGAGAAAAATAAATGAAATGTATATAACGTTGATTTTAGATTGGTTTTATAAAAAAATCGTTTTTTAGAATTATATTTTAATAAAGTTTATTTGGAGCAAGCTGGTAATGAACAGATTGGAGGTTTTTCACTCGCTAGTTTTTGTTATTTTAGCCGACCAATTGATAAATTAAATTTAGATCAATATGCTTTATTAGTAGCTATGGTTAAAGGCTCTTCTTTATGTAATCAAGGTTCAATTGAAAAAAAATTATTTAAAATTATCGCAAAAACCTTTAAAAATTCATTCTAAAGGGTTTATAATTTCAGATAATCTAAATTTTTTACAATTTCTTCAGAAGCAGGTCAAAGAAAAATTAAGAGATAAAGCTACAAGATTAGAAATTTTTAAAATATTTACTACTTTAGACTCTGTATCTCAAAACACTATTGAAAAATTTGTTTCAGTAAGTATATCTGAATTAAAAAAACAAAAAAAATTAAAATATTTAGAAATTGAAACGATTGTACTAGATAAATTCAATGGTGAAATTAATGCTCTTAATTAGTGTTACTTATCCAATATTTTATTATTATAATCGTGTTTCAAAAGCTTGTCGTTTTATTGGTTCTTTTTATAAACCCGTTATTTACTTAAAAGATTTATCTAATCTAAAAAAATATCATTTAAATAGTTGGATATCCAATTATCTCATTTCAATTAAATTAGAAAATGGTGCATATTGGATTACTAAAAATAACAATCATCAGTTTAATAGATGAGTAATACTTTTAGTATCATTAAATAGTTCTATAAATATATCTATAGTTAGTTTAAGCATTGATATAGGTTTAAATTTATTAATAGAATATTGGATTTATTTGTATATTTTCAGAAAATATTTAAACTGTTTTCCTTCAATGTCATTAAGATCAATTAATTTGATATTTATTGAAATTGCTCAATTTTTTCAAGTAATTTCAAATGAATGCTATCAAGCATTATTATCTTTAGTAAGATTTGTTATTTCTGATAACAGGGAAATATTATATTAAAATTTACCACAATTTAAAAAAATATTTTTTTCTGAATCAGAATACTTGATAGTATATGCTATTCAAAAGGTTTTAAACTCTGGAATATCTAAATCCTTAGGTACTTTATTTAACGAGTTATGTTTATCTGAAAAAACTGGAATTACTAATAATTTAGTAAATAGTTGGTTCGTAGAAGCAGATAAAAAACAAATTGTAGTTACTTGGATAGGACAAGATTATAATAAATCTTCGAGATTATATGGACTTTTTGGAGCAATGCAAGTTTATCAAAAATATCTTGAATATCAACACCCGACTCCGTTAATATTAAATTCTCCAAAAAACATCCGTATATGAATAATAATGGAAAATTATTTTATAAAACAATGATGAATATAAAGAATATATACTAATGGTTTTCAAATACTCAAAATTTATATAATAACAATATAGAAGATAATTTTAAAAAAATAGTAAATATAAAAAGAATTTTTTATATGAATTTAATTTTAATCTTTTAAATTAATATATTTAAAATTTAATAGATATTTGAAAATACATTTATTCATTAAAAATTATATAAAAATTATTAAATTTAAATAAAAATATAATTTGAGAATTATAATATGTTAATTAAATTTTTAAAGAAAATTTTTGGAAATTATAATGATCGTATTTTAAAAAAATACAATAAAATTGTTTCTGAAATTAATTATTTAGAAAAAACCTTTGAAAAGTTTTCAGATATACAGCTTAAAGAAAATACAAAATTATTTCAATCTCGATTAAAAAAAGGAGAACATTTAAACAATTTATTAGTAGAATCTTTTGCTACAGTTAGAGAAGCAAGTAAACGTGTTTTTAATATGCGTCATTTTGATGTTCAAGTTCTTGGGGGGATAGTTTTAAATAAACAATGTATTGCAGAAATGCGAACAGGAGAAGGAAAGACTTTAACATCTACCCTTCCTGCATATTTAAATGCTTTACCTGGAAAAGGTGTGCATATAGTTACAATGAATGATTATTTAGCAGAACGAGATGCTAAAAAAAATACTCCATTATTTGAATTTCTTGGACTATCAGTGGGATTAAATTTATCTGATATGTCTTTTTCTGAAAAAAAATATGCTTATTCTTGTGATATTACTTATGGAACAAACAATGAATATGGATTTGATTATTTACGTGATAATATGATTTTTTGTAATGAAGAGAGAGTACAGCGTCAATTATATTACGCGTTAATAGACGAAGTAGATTCGATTTTAATAGATGAAGCTAGGACACCTTTAATTATCTCAGGTCCTTCAGAAGATAGTTCTTTTTTATATAAAGAAATTAATAAAATAGTACCTTTTTTAATTTCTCAAAAAAAAGAAGATTCTGATGATTTTCAAGGGCAAGGTCATTTTTCAGTAGATGAAAAATTAAAACAAATTTACTTAACTGAAAGAGGGTTAATTAAAATTGAAAAATTATTAATTCATAAGAAATTAATGAAAAAGAATGAATCATTATACTCTTCTAATAATATTATATTAATGCATCACGTTATATCAGCTTTACGTGCTCATCAATTATTTATTCGAGATGTAGACTATCTTGTAAAAAATAATAATGTAATAATTGTTGATGAACATACAGGTAGAACTATGCCGGGAAGAAGATGGTCGGATGGTTTGCATCAAGCAATAGAAGCTAAAGAACAAGTCAATATAAAAAATGAAAATCAAACTTTAGCATCGATTACATTTCAAAATTATTTTCGTTTATATAATAAAATAGCAGGTATGACAGGTACTGCAGAAACAGAAGCATTCGAATTTAGTTCTATTTATAATTTAGATACAATTGTTATACCTACGAATAAACCCATGATTAGGAAAGATATGCCTGATTTAGTATATATGACCGAGAAAGAAAAAATATATGCTATTTTAAAAGACATTCAGAATTGCATTAAAAATAATCAACCAGTTTTAGTTGGAACAGTATCTATTGAAAAATCAGAAGTGATCTCAAAAAGATTAAAAGAGTTAAATATTAAACATAGTGTTTTAAATGCAAAATTTCATGCGAAAGAGGCTGAAATTATAGCTCAAGCTGGAAAATCTAAGTCAGTTACCATTGCTACTAATATGGCCGGAAGAGGTACGGATATAGTTTTAGGTGGCAGTATAAATTTGGAATTAAATAACAAAATATCTTTAAAAGAAATTACAATGATTCAAAGGAAATGGAAAAAAGAACACGATTTAGTTGTATCATCTGGAGGTCTTCATATTATTGGAACTGAACGTCATGAATCGCGCCGTATTGATAATCAATTAAGAGGACGATCAGGTCGGCAAGGAGATAGTGGCTCTTCTCGTTTTTATTTGTCCATGGAAGACTCATTAATGAGGATTTTTATCTCCGAAAAAATTATTAATATGATGCGTAAATTAGGTCTTTCTGAGAATGAAGCTATCGAACATCCTTGGGTTACTAAAGCAATTGAAAATGCTCAAAAAAAAGTAGAAAATAGAAATTTTGATATTAGAAAGCAATTACTAGAATATGATGATGTATATAATGAACAACGTCGAATCATTTATGCTCAACGTAATAAATTAATTAATTCAAAAAATATAAAAAAAATTATTAATGATATTTTAATAGATGTATTGAATTTGACTGTAAAAAAATACATCAATAAAAAAATTGAAAAAGATAGCTGGAAAACTTTAGAGCTAGAAAATAAATTAAAAGTTGAATTTAATATATATGTATCAATTTTAGATTGGATAAAAAAAGATTTTAATTTAACTATAGATAACATTATAGATCGAATTATTAATATTGCACAAAAAAATTATGAAGACAAAGAAGTTTTAATAGGAAATTCTAATATGAGAATTGTAGAAAAATCTATTATGTTGCAAACATTAGATGATCTTTGGAAAGAGCATTTATCAGCTATGAATTATTTAAGACAAGGAATTCATCTACGTGGTTACGCACAAAAAGATCCTAAACAAGAATATAAAAGAGAATCTTTTGATATGTTTTCTAGCATGTTAGGATTACTTAAATATGAAGTTATATCTTTTCTTAGCAAATTAAATGTATCTTCTACAAAAAAATATTTTAATTTTAAAGATAATTTAGATAAATCATTGAATAATATTAAAATTGGAAGGAACACGTTATGTTTTTGTGGTTCTAAAAAAAAATATAAATATTGTCATGGTATTATATAATTATATATTTTAAATATATTATTTTTAACTTACATTATATTTATGACTTATAAAAAAATAGCAATTGGAATTATTATAAAAAAAAAAAAATTTATATTACTAAAGCAAATAAAATTAAATACAAGAAAAACATTTGGGAATTTCCAGGTGGAAAGGTAAAAGAAAATGAAAATGTTATATGCGGATTAAGACGTGAATTATTAGAAGAAGTGGGTATAAAAATATTAAAGTTTAATTTTTTTCAAGTTAAAAAAATTTTTTATAAAAAAATTAAATTATATTTTTTTTTAATAACAAAGTGGAAAGGTAAAGCATGTAGCCAAGAAGGATATAATTACAGTTGGGTTGATTTAAAAAAAATAAAATTTAAAAAATTTCCAAATGCTAATTTTACTATAATAAAAAAATTAAATAGCATTAAGTAAAAATTAACATTAATTAGTATAATTTAGTTAAATAATTTTTTTTAAAAATTTTTTTTTTGAATTTATATTTACTAAATAAATATGTATAAAAATTATTTAAATAATAAACGTATGTATCTAATATTTTTATATTTTTATTCTTATTAAAAATAATATCATCTGAAATTAAAATTCTTTTATTTCTTCTAGTTTGTTGATAAATTATTTTTTTTGCTTGATATCGACTAATTTTATCTCGTATTATTATACGTTGTATTTGAATTTTTTCAGGTGTATCAACTAATAGAATTCGATCTGCTATTGTATTTAGTTTTTTTTCAATTAGCAATGGAACAACCCATAGGCACCAAATTGCGTTTACTAATTTTATTTGTTTTTTACTCTCTTTATAAATTTCAGGAATTAACATATTTTCTAACCATAATTTTATTTGCTTATCATTAAAAACGTACTTTCTAAGTAATTTCCGGTTTATTGAATGATTTGAATTTAATATGCTATTTCCAAATTTTTTTTTAATAGAATTAAATATTTCTATGTTTTTTTCTACTATTTTTTTTCCGATAATATCAGTATCAATAACATTTACACCTATTTTTTTAAAGCTATTAGAAATAGTAGTTTTTCCGCTACCAATGCCTCCAGTAAGTGCTACAATATAAGTCATAATTATTTTTTATTTAAGATTATTTAAACATATAAAATATTTATTATCTTAATTAAAATATATAGTATTTCAATAACAATATTTAATAAATTTAAAAAATATGTCTATTTTATATATTTTTTATTTTCATATTATTTTAGGAAATTAATTATATGCGTATAGAAGAAGATATTAAGCTAGGTTTTAAAGATGTTTTAATTAGACCAAAGAGATCTACTTTAAAAAGTCGATCTGAAGTTGATCTTGTTCGTCCTTTTACTTTTAAATATTCTGATAATAAATGGTCTGGTATCCCGATTATTGCTGCCAATATGGATACTATTGGAACATTTGATATGGCTTTATCTTTATCAAATTTTCACATTTTAACTGCAATACATAAATATTATTCTTTTGATGAATGGAAAGTTTTTATCAATAAATCTACAGAACAAACATTAGAACATGTTATTGTATCTATCGGAACATCTGATTTAGATTTTTTAAAAATTCAAAAAATTTTATTATTATCCTCTCAATTAAAATATATTTGTATTGATGTTGCTAATGGTTATTCAGAATATTTTGTTTCTTTTTTAAAAAAAGTAAGAGATATGTTTCCTAATAAAATTATTTGTGCTGGAAATGTTGTTACTGGAGAAATGGTTGAAGAACTAATTTTATCTGGAGCTGATATAGTTAAAGTTGGTATCGGGCCAGGTTCAGTTTGTACTACAAGAGTTAAAACAGGTGTAGGTTATCCTCAACTTTCGGCTATTATAGAATGCGCAGATGCGGCACATGGATTAAATGGCCAAATTATTAGTGATGGTGGTTGTATTGTTTCTGGAGATATAGCAAAAGCTTTCGGAGGTGGTGCGGATTTTGTGATGTTAGGCGGTATGTTATCAGGTCATTATGAATGCGCAGGAAAAGTTATTAAAGAAAATTTAAAAAAATTTATGTTATTTTATGGCATGAGTTCTATTTCAGCAATGAAACGTTATACTGGTAAAATTAGAGGATATCGAGCTTCAGAAGGTAAAACAGTGAAGATACCTTTTCGGGGCAATGTCGATATAACTATACGTGACATTTTAGGCGGACTTAGATCTGCTTGCACTTATGTAGGCGCTCAAAAGTTAAAAGAGTTAACTAAAAGAACTACTTTTATAAGAGTAGGAGAACAAGAAAACTGTGTTTTTAATAATTTTACATATTGAGATAAATTATATATTATTTTAAAAAATTCAAAAATAATAAAATCAATAAAATTAATTATTATATAGTTGATTTTATTGATTTTTTTTAGAAATTAATAATTAATTATTTTATAAAATAGACAAGAAATTTTATTTAAAATATTTAATTCTATATCAAGTAATAATTAACTTAATATTTTGAATTTAATTTAAATTTTATAATTAAAAATAATATATAAGGAACTTGTACCATGTCAGAAAATTTTTATGATGACGTGGATCCAATTGAAACTAATGATTGGATGCAATCAATTGAATCTGTTATTAAAAAAGATGGTATTAAAAGAGCTCGTTTTTTAATTGAAAAAGTTTTACAACAATCTAAAATAAATAAATCAAATTTTTTTAAATGTTTTTTTACTAGTAATTATGTTAATACAATTAATGATGAAGATGAAGTTGAATATCCTGGTGATTTAATTCTAGAAAAAAAAATTCGTTCCGCTATTCGTTGGAATGCTATTATGATGGTATTGCGTGCATCAAAAAAAAACTTAGAATTAGGTGGTCATTTATCTTCTTTTCAATCATCAGCAACTATATATGAAGTGTGTTTCAATCATTTTTTTCGTGCTAGAAACGATTATGATGGGGGTGATTTAGTTTATTTTCAAGGTCATATTTCTCCTGGAATTTATGCACGATCGTTTTTAGAAGGTCGTTTATCTATTAAGCAAATCGATAATTTTAGACAAGAAGTTGATGGTAATGGGTTATCTTCTTATCCTCATCCTAAATTAATGCCTAATTTTTGGCAATTTCCGACTGTTTCTATGGGGCTCGGTCCTCTTTTTTCTATTTATCAAGCTAAATTTTTAAAATATCTTCATAATCGAGATTTAAAAAATACTTCAAAACAAACAGTTTATGCTTTTTTAGGTGATGGTGAAATGGATGAACCAGAATCTAAAGGAGCTATCTCTATTGCAGTTCGAGAAAAGTTAGATAATTTAATTTTTATAATAAATTGTAATTTGCAAAGATTAGATGGTCCAGTTATAGGAAATGGTAAAATTGTAAATGAATTAGAAAGTTTTTTTTATGGAGCTGGATGGAAAGTAATTAAAGTAATATGGGGCGGGAAATGGGATATTTTGTTAAAAAAAGATAAAACTGGGAAGTTAATTCAATTAATGAATGAAACAATAGATGGTGATTATCAAACATTAAAATCCAAAAATGGTGCTTATGTTAGAAAACATTTTTTTGGAAAATATAAAGAAACGCTAGAATTAGTTAAAAATATGACAGATGAAGAGATATGGAATTTAAATCGAGGCGGTCATGATCCTAAAAAAATGTTTAATGCAATAATAAAAGCCAAAGAAACTAAAGGAAAACCTACAGTTATTTTAGCACATACTATAAAGGGTTATGGTATGGGCATGATTGCAGAAGGTAAAAATATTGCACATCAGATAAAAAAAATAAATATTAATGGAATTATGTATATCAGAAATCGTTTTCATATTCCTATATCTGATGAGGAAGTAGAAAAATTACCTTATATTACTTTTAAAAAAAATTCTAAAGAATATTGCTATATGCAATATCAAAGAAAAAAGTTAGGTGGTTATATTCCATTTCGTTTATCTAGATTTACTAAGCCATTAAATCTTCCAAATTTAATAGATTTTCAGTCATTGTTAGAAGAACAAAACAAACATATTTCTACTACGATAGCTTTTATTCGTGTTTTGAATTTAATTTTAAAAAATGATTCCATCAAACATTTAATTGTTCCTATTATTGCTGATGAAGCACGTACATTTGGAATGGAAGGCTTGTTTAGAAAAATTGGAATTTATAGTTCTGATGGACAAAAATATATTCCCCAAGATCGTGAACAATTAGCATATTATAAAGAAGAAAAAAAAGGACAAATATTGCAAGAAGGAATTAATGAATTAGGAGCTGCTTCATCTTGGCTTGCTGCTGCAACTTCTTATAGTACTAATAATTTTCCTATGATTCCTTTCTATATTTATTATTCAATATTTGGTTTTCAACGAATTGGTGATCTTTTTTGGGCTGCAGGCGATCAACAAGCAAGAGGTTTTTTAATTGGAGGGACATCAGGAAGAACAACTTTAAATGGAGAAGGTTTACAACATGAAGATGGTCATAGTCATATACAAGCTTTAACAATACCAAATTGTATTTCTTATGATCCTGCTTTTGCTTATGAGGTCGCAGTTATTATACAAGATGGTCTAAGAAGAATGTATGGCCCACTTCAAGAAAATATATATTACTATATCACCACGATCAATGAAAATTACTATATGCCAGCTATGCCCAAGGGTGTGGAACAAGGAATTTGTAAGGGAATTTATAAATTAAAAACATTAAATTCTACTGGATTAAAAGTACAATTAATGGGTTCTGGAGCTATTTTACGGTGTGTATGTGAAGCTGCCGAGATTTTATCTAATGATTATTCTATCACTACTGATATTTATAGTGTGACTTCTTTTACAGAATTAGCTAGAGATGGAGAAGAATGTATCAGATGGAATATGTTGCATCCAAAAAAAGAAAAGAAAATTGCTTATATAAACAAAATTATGAATTCAGCTCCTGCTGTTGCTGCTACCGATTATATGAAATTATTTGCAGAGCAAGTCCGTAATTATATTCCTTCAAAGGAATATTATGTGCTAGGTACAGATGGTTTTGGGCGATCAGATAGTCGTGAAAAATTACGTAATCACTTTGAAGTTAGCGCTCATTATATTGTATTAGCTTCTTTAAGTTTATTAGTTAAATTGAATCAGATAAATCAAGAGGTGGTAGAAGATGCAATTATTAAATTTAATATTAATGCGGATAAAATTAATCCGCGTTTAGCTTAAGGAGTGAGATAAAGTGCATATTGAAGTTAAAATGCCTGATATTGGTTTAGATCAAGTAGAAGTAATAGAAATCTTAGTTAAATTAAATGAAGAAGTTCAAATAGAACAAGGATTAATAACTGTTGAAGGCGAAAAATCTTCTATGGAAATACCGTCTCCAATATCCGGAGTGGTAAAAGAAATCAACGTAAAAATTGGAGATAAAGTTTCTACTAATGCTATTATAATGATTTTTACAACTAATGAAAAAAATCCTAATAATCAAAAAAAAGACGACATTGATATTCTTAATATTAAAACATCAACTATTAATACTGAAAAAAATATAGTACATGCAACACCATCAATTAGGAGATTAGCGCGTGAATTAAATATTAATTTAAGTGATATTTTAGGTTCTGGTAGAAAAAATCGCATTTTAAAAAATGATCTTGAATTATATACAAAAAATGTTTGTCATGATAGACATCAATTAAAAGTAGAAACAATTGAAATCAATCATTTACAAAAGATTGTTGGAAATAATTTGTATAATAATTGGATAAATATACCTCATGTAACACAATTTGAAGAGGTAAATATCACTACATTAGAAGAATTTCGTAAGCATTATAATACAGAAGAATGTAAAAAAAATATTCATCATAGCAATATTACTATATTAATTTTCATTATTAAAGCAGTATCGCGAGCATTATTGGAATTTCCGATTTTTAATAGCTCTTTATCTGTAGATAAAAAAACAATTATTTTTAAAAAATATATTAATATTGGAATTGCTGTAGATGTTTCAAATGGTTTACTTGTTCCAGTATTAAAAAATGTTGATAAAAAAAGTATTATTAATTTATCGTCTGAATTAATATCACTTTCTGAAAAAGCACGTAAAAATAAATTAGATAAATTAGATATGAAAAACAGTTGCTTCACAATTTCAAATTTAGGAGGTATTGGTGGAAATTGGTTTACGCCAATTATTAATTCTCCTGAGGTTGCAATTCTGGGAGTTTCAAAAGCAGTTATTAAACCAGTCTGGGATGGTAAAATATTTATTCCATCTTTGATATTACCTTTATCGTTATCTTATGATCATCGTGTTATTAATGGAGCAGACGCAGCTCGTTTTATTTGTTTTCTCAAGAAATTATTATCTGATATACGATTTTTAGTTATGTAATTTTATATTGATCAAACATCTTTTATAAAATTAATCATTAAAGAGGTTTTCATGCATCAAAAAATTCAAGCAGAAGTAGTAGTTTTAGGATCAGGACCTGCTGGTTATTCTGCGGCTTTTCGGTGTTCTGATTTAGGTTTAGAGACTGTTTTAATAGAACGTTATGAAAATTTAGGAGGTGTTTGCTTAAATGCAGGATGTATTCCTTCAAAATCTTTATTACATATAGCAAAAGTAATAAAAAATGCAAATGATTTATCTAAAGCAGGAGTATTTTTTAATAAACCTTCTATTGATATTAAAAAAATTCAAGATTGGCAAAAACATATCATTAATAAACTTACAAATGGTTTATATAATATAAGTAAAAAAAGAAATATAAGATTTATTCAAGGGACGGCTTATTTTGAAAATGATCATAATATTATTGTAGAAAATAATAAAAATCAATTTGAAGTATCTTTTAAATATGCTATTGTTGCCACTGGTTCTCATTCAATTAAAATACCTTCATTACCAGCACAAGATTATAGAATTTGGGATTCTACAGATGCTTTGTCATTGAACAATATTCCTAATCGTTTTTTAATTATAGGAGGAGGAATTATTGGTTTAGAAATGGCAACAATATACAGCGCGTTAGGATCCAAGGTAGATATTGTAGATCGTTTTAATGTTTTTCTTCCTGCAGTAGATCAAGATGTGTCTGAAATGTATATTAAATCGATTAATAAAAGATTTAATTTGTTTTTAAATACTCAGGTTAAAAATATTGAATCTAACGAAAATGGTTTAATTGTTTCTACAGAAGGTAATAATCAAAGTTATAATATTTGCTATGATAATGTTTTAGTTGCAGTAGGACGTAATCCTAATACTAAAAATTTAGCATTAGATAAAATTGGAGTGAAATTAAATGATTTTGGTTTTATTGAAGTAAATAACCAACTTAGAACTAACATATCTAATATTTATGCAATTGGTGATGTTATAGGTTTTCCTATGTTAGCTCATAAAGCTATTCATGAGTCACATATTGTTGCTGAAGTAATTTCTGGTAAAAATCATTATTATGAACCTAAGGTAATACCTTCTGTAGCTTATACTGATCCTGAAATTGCTTGGGTAGGTTTTAATGAAAAAGATGCTATAAAATCAAATATTGATTACGAAGCTTCTGTTTTTCCTTGGAATTCTTCTGGAAGAGCAAATGCTTCAAATTGCACAACAGGTATGACAAAGTTAATCTTTAATAAAAAAAATAAACAACTAATTGGAGGGGCTATAGTAGGTGAAAATGCTGGAGAATTGATTAATGAAATTACATTAGCAATTGAAATGGGATGCGATGTAGAAGATCTTTCCCTTACTATTCATGCTCATCCAACCTTAAGCGAATCAATTTGTTTAGCATCGGAGATTTTCCAAGGTACAATAACAGATTTATTAAATTTAAAAAAAAATACTTTTACATAATATTTAATATAATTCTTTTAGAACAAGAAAAGATTATAGAAATTATATTTCTATAATCTTTTCTTGTTCTAAAAGAATTATATTAAATATTAATTTTTTAGAAATATATAAAATTATATAAATTTTATATCGATTCTATCATTGGAATGTTTCTACCATGATATATTTCTCTCATTTCTTTCCATAATAAATCCACAATATACGAAGACTCTTTTTTTGACAAATCTTGTACATTAATATTAAATAAATAATTTTGTAAATTAAATTCCTTTAATAACATTCGAGTATGAAAAATATTTTCTTGGTATACATTTACATCAACCATTTCATACATAGATTTGATTTTATTAGACATAAAGTTTTGAATAGAGTTGATTTTGTGATCAATAAAATGCTTAATTCCATCGATATCTCTGGTGAACCCCCTAACTCGATATTCAATTGTCACTATATCTGATTCTAACTGATTTATAAGATAATTTAATGCGTTAAGTGGAGATATGATCCCACAGGTTGAAACTTCAATATCTGCTCGAAAAGTACAAATCCCACTTTGAGGATGACTTTCGGGATATGTATGGACACAAATATGACTTTTGTCTAGATGAGCTAAAACAGAAGATGAAATAATATTTTTATTTTTTTTTTCAACGTCGACTGTATCTAAAGTTATTGGTTCCTCACATACTAATATAGTCACACTAGCGCCTTGTGGATCATAATCTTGATGAAATATATTTAGCACATTAGCACCAATAATTGAACATGTTTTTTTCAATATTTTTGTCAATCGGATAGCATTATATTGTTCATCAATATATGCAATATAGCTATTTCTTGAGTTATTAGTATTTGCATAACAAATATCATAGATACAAAAACTTAGGCTTTTTGTTAAATTATTAAAGCCATATAATTTTAGTTTTTGCAATTTAATTACTCTCCTATGAAAGGATTTCTAACTTTCATTTAACATATTAATTATATATTGAGGCAAAGCAAAACTGCTTATATGTGTTTGAGGGTTATAGTAGTTAAAAATTAATTTTGTTTTTTTTATACGAGATTTCAATTGTTCAATATGAGTTAAACGTAGTTTTATATTATCAGAGCCCCATGCAAACATCATTGTTCCTCCATAATAACTGGGAATTGCTGCTTGATAAAAACTAGTATCATAAAAATATTTTTTTAAATTTTTATAAGTTGAAACAATTTCATCTTTTTGAAAAAAAGAAATACCATTTTGTGCCACAAAAATTCCATTTTTTTTAAGAATTTTTTTACAATATAAATAAAACTCTGAAATAAATAAATTTTTCCCAGGTCCAATTGGATCTGTGGAATCAGATATAATTAAGTCAAATTTATTAGTAGTTTTTTTGACAAAATGCAATCCATCATCAATGATGAGCTTTAAACGAGGGTCTTCATATGCATTATTACTATGTTTAGGGAAGTATTTTTTACATAAATTAATAATATTAATATCAATTTCTACCATCGTAATATTATTAATATTTTTATGCCTACATAGTTCTCGTAATATACCTCCATCACCTCCACCTATTATTAATACATCTTTTATGTCTCCATGAGAAAATATAGGTATATGACTTAACATTTCATGATATATGAATTCATCTTTTTCTGTTGTTTGTACAATATCATCTATTGTCATCATTTTACCCATAACTGAATTATTAAATATTTTAATGTCATGGTGTTTATTTTTTTCTTGATATAACATTTTATCAATTAAAAAATATTGTCCAAGATGACAATGAAGTTTTTCATGCCATATTTTGTTATTAATCATGGTATTTTTTACCCTTAAATATATTAATAATAAATTATTTAGTAATTGATTTTGAGTGTATTGAAACAATAGAGTTTGCTTTTAGATTTTTTAAAGAAGGATAATGATTTTTGTTAAATATTTTAAATATTGTATAATTATTTTTTTTTATTCAAAAATATTTAAATTTAATAAAGATTATCAAAAATATTAAAATAATTCTATTATTTATTCAATAGATTCATAAAATTGTGTATTTTCTAATATTAATTGAACTAAATTAAAAGATTGTAATGATGCAAGAGATATATTTTTGTTAAAATTTGATGTAGCTTGCGTATCAGATAGATCAGATATTGACTTGACAACAATTAATGGAATATTAAATTGATAACATACTTGAGCTATTGCTGTAGACTCCATTTCTACTGCGATCGCATAAGAAAATTGTAATTTTAATTTGTTAATAAAGTTTTCTCCTCTAACAAATGAATCTCCGGTAATAAGTAAACCTGTAGCAAATTTAAAGTTGAATTTTATAGCAGTTTCTATAAGAACATGATATAAATTTTTATTTATTTTAAAAGTTTTTGGGTATTGAGGTATTTGACCTCTAGCATATCCAAAATTTATTAAATTTACATCATAATAACATAACTTATTAGGAATTATAATATCTCCTATTTTTAACTCAGGATGTAAACTTCCTGCTGAACCGCTATTGATAATAATATTAATTTTAAAGAAATTTATAAGTATCATAGCTGCAATACTGGCTGAAACTTTGCCAATACCTGATTTTATTAAAAAAATATTATTTTTTTTAAATTTTCCTATATAAATTTGAAATTGTCCAATATTTTTTACTTGTTTATCAATTATAACTTTTTTAAATATTTTAATTTCTTGATCTATAGCGCCAATAATTCCAATATTTATATTCATATTAATTATTTTTAATTATTTAATTTTTTATATATTAAACGATGATCCACATCCGCATGTATTTTTTGCGTTTGGATTATACACTATAAACTTTGATCCTTCGAAATTTTCTATATAATCTATTTTACCACCATTTAAATATTGTAAACTAATAGGGTCTACAATTAAAGAAACATCTCCTTCGTTAATTAATATATCGTCTTGATTTATTTTATCATCTAAAACAAATTGATATTGAAACCCACTACATCCGCCTCCAAGAATATATATTCTTAATTTTAAGTGTTTATTTGTTTTAGTTAAAGTAAGGTGTTTAATTTTTTTAATTGCATTTTTTGTTAATTTAATATGATTATTAATAATGTGTTTCACTTTCAATATATTCTCGAAATATTTAGATATTGTTTAAAATAAGATATCATATCTTATCATGAAATAAATAATTTAAAGAAATGAATATAGATTAAGTATAAATAATTTATTTAATCCTTGCGCCGATAGATTATTTTTTTATTGGCGCAGGTTAATTATATAATAAAAAATATAGAAAAATAATATAACTGAACTATATTTTATAGTTAAATTTTTTATTTTTCATTTGAAAAATTAATCAGATCTTTTTCTAAGAAATGCAGGGATATCTAAATATTCTGGTTCTTTACGTTTTATTTGCTCTTTTTCTTTAATTTCATTTTTTATATGTTTTTTATCTAATATTGTAGATGACGTATTTAAATATTGATAACGATAATCCATTAATGTTTCTTTAGAAGATTTTTGTTTAATTTGATTAATATCTGAATATTTTTCCATTCCAATTCCAGTTGCTACTACTGTTACGCGGAGTGTATCATTCATATCAGGATCTAAAGATGTTCCTATAACAACTGTCGCATTATCTGAAGCAAAAGATCTAATAGTATTTCCGACAGTTTCAAATTCATCTAATTTTAAATCAAAACCAGCAGTAATATTAACTAAAACACCTCTGGCTCCTGATAAATCTATATCTTCTAATAAAGGACTAGATATTGCTATTTCTGCAGCTTCTTCAGCGCGATTTTCTCCAGAAGATATTCCTGTTCCCATCATTGCATATCCCATTTCAACCATCACAGTTCGAACGTCAGCAAAATCTACATTCATAAGACCAGGCCTTGTAATGAGTTCAGCAATACCTTGTACAGCACCTTTTAATACATTGTTTGCCGCACCGAAAGCATCTAATAAAGAAATACCCCGACTGAGTACTTTAAGTAATTTATCGTTTGGTATTGTAATTAAGGAATCTACATATTTTGATAATTCAATAACTCCTTGATCAGCTACAATCATTCTTTTTTTACCTTCAAAATTAAAAGGTTTTGTTACTACTGCTACAGTTAAAATACCTAATTCTTTTGCAATTTCCGCTACCACTGGTGCAGCCCCAGTTCCAGTTCCTCCTCCCATTCCAGCAGCTATAAAAACCATATCAGAACCATCTAATGCTGATTTTAATAGTTCTTTATCTTCTTCTGCTGAATTTCGTCCAATTTCTGGATTTGCTCCAGCTCCTAGTCCTTTAGTAATATTATTTCCTATTTGAATAGTTTGTCCTACTTCTATTTTTCTTAAAGCTTGGGCATCAGTATTAATAGCAAAAAATTCTACACCTTCAATACGTTCTCTAACCATATATTCTACTGCATTGCCACCACCTCCGCCAACTCCAACTACTTTAATTATTGCATTATTACTTAATTCTACAGGTTCAAACATAATTTAATTCCATTGTCTATCTTGAATTTTAGAGATATATAAAATTGATTTAAAATTCTTTTTTAAACCAATTATTAATTTGTTTAAACCATTTTTCAATAAAAGAACTTTCTTTTTTTATATTTTCAGATTGCAAGTAAAATTCTTTTCCATAGTGTAATAAGCCCACTACTGTTGAATAATGTGGTTCATTTATATTTTCTGTTAGTCCGGAAATATTTATAGGTTTAGCAATACGAACTTTATTTTGAAAAATTTTCTCTGCACATTTTCTTATTAATGAAATAGTTGAAGCACCTCCTGTTAGTACTATACCACTGGATAATTGATTTTTCCTTCCTTCTTGATAAAGTTTATTTTGTACATAAATAATTCTATTATTAATTAAAGTTAATAGTTCATTATACCTTGATTCAATTACTTCTGAAACGGTATTAAATTGTAAGTTTTGAAATAAATTTTGATTTTTTTCAGACAGTTCAGTATTACTTAATGAGTCTATATTCGTTTTTAGTGCAGATTCATAATTGATTTTTATGATTTCTGAATCAGAATAAGAAGTATTAAATGCATATGCAATATCTTTAGTAACAATATTTCCTGCATATGGAATAACTTGACTATCTTGTATAAATCCATCGATATATGTAGAAAAATCTATTGTTCCTCCTCCTATATCAATCATACATACACCTAATTTACATTCTTCTTTACTTAACACAGATTTACTAGATGCAAGACCTGAAAAAATTACTTGATCAACTTTGATATTGCATGTTTCTACTGCTTTAATAATATTTTTAGCTATATTTTGATGACAAGTAATCAAATGAACTCTTACTTGCATTCTTGTACCTGATAAACCTATTGGATTTTTTATTCCAGACTGTTGATCAATTGAATATTCTTGTGGAATAACATGTAATATGTGATGCTCATGAAGAATTTTAACTGATTTAGCAGTATGTATTACATTTTCTATATCTTCTTTTGTAACTTCATCTTCAGAAATTGGAACTATTCCAATTTCATTTTGACAATTAATGTATTTACTAGATAAAGATAGATATACAGAAGTAATATTACAATTAGCCATAGTTTCAGCTTGATAAATAGATTCTTGTATACATGAAACAACTGCATCTAAATTATTAATTCTTCCTTTATCTATTCCTTTTGATTTGCATATTCCTATTCCAATTATGTTTATTTTATTATCTATTGAAATTTCACCTACTAAAGTAACTACTTTAGTAGTGCCTACTTCTAGTCCTACTACCAATTTTTTATTTGTTGATATAATCATTCTTTATTAGCCTATACTATATTTTTTAAATTATTAATTTTTTGTTGTAAATTAGGATTTCTAATATTTTATATTATAGTTATTTGACATCAACAATGTTTTTAAAATTGTTTATTTAGACAGAAATAAGTTTTAAAAATTTATTTTTTAAAAATTATTTTATATAATATTTGTTTAAAAAAAGTAAATTATTTAAATATATAAATATTATTAAATAAAATTTTTAATTTATTATACTTTATAAATTATAAAATGTTGTTTTTACATAAGTTTATTAAGTAGTAGCAAACTTTTCATTTTATATAATTTTAATATTTTTAATATATTTTAAATTATAATATTAATAAGTTTCTATTAACTATTTAATATAATAGTTTTATTTAAAATTTTTAGTACTAGTTCGTCAAATGATATACCTATAGTATTTGCAGATATTGGAAGTAAACTGCGATGTGTCATCCCGGGAATAGTATTTATCTCTAATAACCAAAATTTATTATTATTATCTAATATTACATCAATTCTACCACATCCGTTACATCCTAACGTACTCCAAGCTTTTTTTACTATTTTTTTTAATTTTTTTTCTTGTTTTAAATTTAATCCACTTGGACATAAATATTTAGTAGAAGATAATTCATATTTTGAGGAGTAATCATAAAAATTATTTTTTGTGATAATTTGAATAGAAGGTAGTATTTCTTCGCCAAGAATTGATACCGTATATTCTTTTCCTTTTACGAATTTTTCTACTAAGATATTATTGCTATAATTAAATGCTATTTCAATTGCATTTTTTAATTGATCTTTGAAATAAACTAATGTAATTCCTATGCTTGATCCTTGATTATTTGGTTTAACTAAAAGAGGGTATTCTAATTTATCAGATTTTTTTATTAAGAAAGCATCTGAATTTTTTAAAAGATCTTTTTTTTCAATGTATATATCCGGTAATACAGGAAGACCAACAGATTTCCATAGTAATTTAGTTTTTTTCTTATCTAAAGAAATAGAAGATGCCATAATCCCACTTCCAGTATAAGGAATATTTAAATATTCTAAAATCCCTTGAATACTACCATCTTCACCTCCTTTTCCATGAAGTGCTATATATGCAATGTTAAACTGTTGTTGTTTTAATTGCATAATAGGAAAATCACGTGTATCAAATGGATACGCATTAATACCAGATCGAATTAAGCTTTGTAGAATCGCATATCCTGATGCTATTGATATTTTCCTTTCTGTAGAATTACCGCCTAATAATACTGCTACTTTTTTTTTCATATTGTCACTTTTTTATTTTTTAATAAAAATTTTATTAGCTATTTTTGCTATATCTCCAGCACCTTGTATTAAAATAATATCATTTCCGCTTAGATAAGGAATAACTGAATCTAGTATTAATTTATAATGTTTAATTAGAACTATATTCATTTCTTTTGTTTTTTTTATATCAATTAACAGTGATTTGCTCTCTGCTCCAGCAATAATATTTTCATTGGCAGAATAAACATTCAATATTAATAGTGTATCTACTCGGGATAAAATCCTCACAAAATCATTATATAAATTATGTGTTCTTGTGTATCGATGAGGCTGAAAGATCATTATTAAATTTTTTTCAGGCCAACTAGTTCTTATTGTTTTAATATTTTCAGATAACTCAGTAGGATGATGTCCATAATCATCTATTAACATGATATTTTTTTTTAAAATATTATTTTTTTTTATTGAGATTTTTCCAAGATATTCAAATCTTCTATAAGTACCTTGAAAATTTTTTAATGATTTTAAAATTATTTGATCAGATATTTTTTGATTTGCAGCTATTGCTATTGCAGCTGTTGCATTTAAGGCATTATGTTTTCCAGGTATTTTTAAAATCACTTCTAAATTAGATTGATTTTTTCGAACCAAAGTAAAACGAGAAATAAAATCATTTTGTTGATAGCAAGAAATATGAATTTCAGCATTTTTATTGAATCCGTATGTAATTATTTTACATTTTATTTTTGGCATTATATCTTGTATAGCAGCATTATCGATGCATAATATAACAGTACCATCTGAGGGAATTATATTTATAAATTTTAAAAATGAATTTTTTAATAAATTAAAATCATTATTATAATAATTCATATGATCAGGTTCAATATTTGTTACAATAATATTTTTTGGAGTTAAATAAAGAAACGAACTATCACTTTCGTCTGCTTCTGCGATTAGATAATCAGAACATCCTAATTTGGAATAAGAATTAATTGATTTTATTAAGCCACCATTAATAATAGTAGGATCTAATTTATTTTCATTAAATATATCAAAAATCATTGCAGTAGTAGTTGTTTTTCCATGTGTACCAGAAATAGCTATTCCAAATTTATCTCGCATTAATATTTGTAACATTTCTGCTCTTAATAATATAGGAATTTTTTTTTTTTTCCTTCTATAATTTCTTCATTATTTAGTGAAATAGAACTAGATATAACAATTAAATCAATATTTTTAATATTTTTTTTAGAATGATTAAAATAAACAATTGCTCCTAATTTTATTAATTTTTTTGTAATTTCAGTTTTCAATATATCTGAACCACTAATTTTATATCCTAATTGTAATAAAATCAAAGCAATTCCATTCATTCCAGAACCTCCAATACCTATGAAATGAATATTATTAAATGATTTTTTTTTAAAGAAATTATGTGTTTTTATATTTATTGTATTCATTTTATATATTTAGTTATCAAGAATTTATTTTTTAGAAATATTTTGAATTATTTTGAAAATTTTTTTTGTAGAGTTTCCAACTCTCAAAGAAAATGCTTTTTCTGCCATTACGAGTAATTTTTTTCTATTTAAAGAGTTTAATATTTTTAATATTACATTTATATTAAATGCAGATTGATTAATAATTTTTGCAGCACCATTATCTTCTAAATCTTGTGCATTTAACAATTGTTGCTGATCTTTATGTGGATATGGTATAAAGATTGCACCGAGTCCTACAGTGGTAATTTCGCTTATGGTTAATGCACCAGAACGAGATATAATTACATCAGCCCATGTGTACGCAGAAGCTATATCTTCGATAAAAGCGTTAATTATATGTTCATATAATCCGTACTTTTGATATTTTTTTTTCGTTTTTTCTAGCTCATTTTTCCCTGTTTGATGCCAAATAACAATTTTAGATTTTAAAAAAAATGATATTTTAGGTAAAATACTGTTAAAAATAGATGCGCCTTGACTTCCTCCAATAATTAATATTCTTAGAGGACCAGATCTATTTTTAAAGCGGTTAATAGGAGCTGGAATGTTTATAATATCTTCACGTACTGGATTGCCTACAATTTCAGCGTTAGGTAAAGACCCTGGAAAAGCTTGCATGTTTTTTGTAGATATTTTAGATAGTAATTGGTTTGTAAGACCTGGGATTTTATTTTGTTCGTGTAAAATAAAAGGAATTTTTGAAGTCCATGCTGCTATTCCTCCAGGTCCAGATACATACCCTCCCATACCTAATATAATATTTGGTAAATAACTATTGATAATTTTTTTAATTTTCCAATAAGATTTAAATATATGTATTGGAGCAGAAATTAAAGTTTTTAAATTAGCGTTTCTTAATCCATTTATTTGAATGAAATGAATTTTAATATTATGTTTAGGCACAATATCTGATTCTATTTTATTTCTTGTTCCTATCCAGTTCACATTCCATCCATGTTTAATTAAGTATCTTGCTATAGTAATAGCTGGAAATACATGTCCACCACTACCACCTGCTATAATTATAATTTTTTTGGAACTCATTTATAATTTTCCTTAGGTAAAGCTTGATTTTCACTTAATCTTGATTCAAAATCAATTCGTAATAAAATACAAATAGCTATTAAATTAACAATTAAGCTTGAACCTCCATAGCTAATTAATGGTAAAGTTAAACCTTTAGTTGGCAATATTCCAGTCACCGCTCCAATGTTAATTAGTGTTTGAAAACTAAACCATAAACCAATAGAACAAGCTAAAAAACCTGAAAAAATTTCTTTTTTTTCTAAAGATTTTTGCCCAATATACATGGCTCGAAAAGAAATAATAAAAATAGTTAATAATATTAAAAAACAGCCTATATAACCTAATTCTTCTCCTATAATAGAAAATATAAAATCACTATGAGCTTCGGGTAAATAATTTAGTTTTTGTATTGAATTTCCTAAGCCTTGTCCAAAAAAATGACCTCTTCCCAAAGCTATCAATGATTGTGTTAATTGGTATCCATTTCCAAATGGATCTTTCCAAGGATTCCAAAATGATAATACTCTATTAATGCGATATGGTTTTATTAAGATTAAGAATATTATTATTAGTGAAACTATAATAATAATTGAAAAAAATTGTTTTATTTTTGCCCCGGAAAGAAATAAAATTGATAAAGTAGTAAGAAATAAAACAACTACCGTTCCCAAATCAGGCTCTGCTAATAAAAGAACTGATTGCAAAGTAATAATACACATGGGTTTAAAAAATCCCCAAAAATTATTATGTACCTCTTTAATTTTTCTTGAAAGGTAATTAGAAATGTAAAGAAAAGAAGAAATTTTACATATTTCAGAGGGTTGTATATGCAATATACCTATGTTGATCCATCTATAAGATCCATGTACTGATTTGCCTAGTAAAAGTACAAAAATAAGTAGTGAAGTTGAAAATATTAATATAAAATTACTATATTTTTTCCAAAAAATAACAGGGATTCGTAAAATGAATAAAGATAATAAAAATATTAGAGCAAAGTAAAACACTTCCCTTTTTGCAAAAAAAAATGGATCTTTATATAAACTTTGTCCTATAGGTATAGATGTAGATATTACCATGATTAATCCAGTAATACATAAAGCTAAAGTTAACCATACTAGTAATCTATCATATAATATAATATTTTTTTTTTATTTTTTTTGAAAACATTAACTTATTTCCTTTGATAATTTTATAAAAAGATTACCTCTTTCTTCGAAGTTTTTAAATTGATCTGTACTACTACATCCTGGAGATAAAAGCACTACATCACTTGGTTTAACTTTTTTAGAAATTAAGATCATTGCATCTGTTAAATATCGAACATAAATAGATTTTTTTTTACATATTTTAGATATACTCATACCGTCTTTACCAAAACAATAAATTTTAACTTTTAATTTTTCTAAATAATTTTTTAGAATATTAAAATCAGCGGATTTTTTATTTCCTCCTAATAATAACCATATTGTTCCTTGAGTTTGGATATTTTCTAAAGCTGTTTTAGTACTATTAACATTAGTGGATTTTGAATCATTAATCCAGGATATATTATTATGTTGATGTACTATTTGAAATCGATGTGGTAAATTTACAAACTTTCTAAGTACGTCTTTAGTTATATTTCTAGGAAAGCCCATTATATCTGAAATTGCTAGAGCAACTAAAGCATTTTCATAATTATGATATCCATATAATAATGTTTTTGATGTATCAATTATTTTCTCTTTTCTACAGTATAAAAAATGTTTTCCTGTTATGTGTTTGATATAATAATCACTATCATCTGTACCAAAGGTAATATATTTTTTTTGTTTATTTTTAAAAAAATAAATTTTTTCTTTTAAATTTACTAAGCATATTTCTGAGTTTTTATAAATAGATAATTTAATTTGTTTATACTGTTTAAATCCATTGGGATATCGATCTAAATGATCTTCATTAATATTTAGTACTACAGATATTTTTGATTTCAAGCTAAATATATTTTCAAGTTGGAAACTAGATAATTCTAGTATATACAAATCAGCTTTTTTTTCTAATATATTTAATACTGGAAATCCAATATTTCCTATTAGATAGGCTTTATATCCTGATTTTTTTGCAATTTTTTTCACCATTGTAGCTACAGTACTTTTTCCATTAGTACCTGTAATAGAAATAATTGGAGATTTTGTTTCTCTAGCAAATAATTCAATATCACTAATTATTTCAATACCCAACATTCGTGCTTCCATTAAAATAGGTTTAAACGAAGATATTCCGGGGCTAATAATAATTAGATCTGATTCCAAAATCCATTTTTTTTCTAAACCTCCTAATTTATATTTAATATTTTTAGGAATTTTATTTAAATAATCAGGTTTTTTAGATTCATCAATTATTTTGGGAATTGCACCTTTTTTTAAAAAAAAATTAATACAAGATATGCCAGTTAAACCTATACCTAAAATTAATATTTTTTTTTCCGAATACTTATATGGCATTATGTACCCTTAAAGATATAATTCCTATTAATAACAATATAAAGGATATTATCCAAAATCTAATAGTAATTAAAGTTTCTGATAATCCCTTTACTTCGTAATGGTGATGAATTGGAGCCATTTTAAATATTCTTTTTTTTCTAATTTTAAAATAAATAATCTGTAATATTACAGACATAGTTTCAAAAACGAAAACTCCACCCATTATCATTAATAATAATTCTTGATGTAATAATATAGATATCATTCCTAATGCACCTCCTAGTGATAAAGATCCAACATCACCCATAAATATTTGAGCTGGATAAGTATTAAACCATAAAAAACCTAGTCCAGAACCAATAATTGATGCGCATAAAACACTTAATTCATTGGCTTGTTTAGAATAAAAAATATTTATATAATTACATAAATGAATTTCAGAACTACAAAAAGCAATTAAACCTAATCCAAATGATATAAAAATTACTGGCATTATTGCTAGCCCATCTAATCCATCTGTTAAATTTACGCTATTACTTGTACCTACAATAACAAGATAAGATAAAAATATATAAAAATAATTCATTTTTATAAGGATTTGACTATAAAAAGGAATTATCAATTCAATATAAATATTGCTTTCTTTATTGAATTGCATAATAAAAATGATTAATATAGCAATTATTGACAAACAAAAAAATTTATATGATATTTTTAATCCATTTGAATTTTTAAACTTAATTTTTTGATAATCATCTAAAAACCCGATTAAACCATATCCTAATATAATAGTAAGAACATACCAAATGTATTTATTATATAAATCACAATAAAAAAAAATAGATAAACATATTGATATAATAATTAATATTCCTCCCATCGTAGGAGTTTGGTTTTTATTAAAATGACCTATAGGTCCATTTATTCTTATAATCTGGAATGTTTGTAATTTTTTTAAATAAGATATAACATATGGCCCAAGAAATAAATTTATAAAAAATGATGTTAGTAAACTAAATATTATTCGGTAGGAAATAAAATTAAATATTTTACAATTTAAGTATTTATTAATTAGAAATATCATTTTTTTTATACTCTTTTATTAAATATTTGACAATTGTTTCCATTTGCATATTACGTGAGCCTTTGATTAAAATCGTACTTGTGTTTTTTTTTGAAATTTTTTCTTTTAATTTTTTCTCTAATATATGTTTATATTTTTCTGAAAAATGTTTTCCATTTTTACATATTTTAAAAATTTCACGACTATACTTACCTAAACTGAAAATATGATCAATATTTGATAAATTAGCAATATTACCTATAATTTTATGATATAAAATGCTTTTTTCACCTAATTCCGCCATATCTCCTACGACTAATATTTTATAACCTGGCATTTTTTCTAAAACTTTAATTGCTATGATCATAGAAGCCACATTTGAGTTATATGTATCATTAATTAAAATTTTATTTTTACTTAACTTAATTGGCTCTAATCTTCCTGGAATAATAGGAGATTCTGATAATCCAATTTGAATTTGTTTTAATGGTATATGAACCGAAAATGCAAGAGCACTAGCAGCTAGAGCGTTAGATATATTTTGATACCCTAAATATGGTAATACAATTTTTATTTTTCCGCATGGTGTATGCATAATAAAAGATGTTTGGTTTGAGTGAATTTCAATATTAGTAGCAAAGAAATTACTTTCTTTTTTTTTTCGATAGAAAAATACAATATTTTTTTATTTTGAATTTTTTTTTTCCATTGTGAAAGGTGATGGCTATCTAAATTAATAATTACTGTGCTTTTATTTTTTAAATAAGATAATATTTCTGATTTTTCTTTTGATATACCTAGTAATGATTTAAAACCTTTTAAATGCGCATAATAAATATTGTTTATTAACGCGATATTTGGTTGAGAGATTTTTGAAACGTAACGAATTTCACCAGGATTATTAGCTCCTAGTTCAATTAATCCATATTTATCTGTTTTTTTTAATCTTAATAAAGTAATAGGTACTCCTATATGATTGTTTTCGTTATTCGTTGTATATATTATATGGTGTTGTTTTTTAAGTATAGAAGCAGTCATTTCTTTCACCGAAGTCTTTCCACAAGATCCAGTAATAGCTAATATTTTTGGGTCTACTATATTTCGAATCCAAGTAGCAATTTGCCCCAAAGCAATAGTAGTATTTTCAACTATAATATAAGAAATAAAAGATATAATTTTTCGATTAGTGATAATTGCAGTGCATCCTTTTTGCAAGGCTTCTTCGATAAATATATGTGCATCAAATTTATTGCCTTGTAATGCAATAAATAGGGTATTTGATATGATTTTTTTACTATTTATGCTAATATTATCTATTATAATGTTTTTTCCATATAATAAACCATTTGTAATACTAGCAATTTTTTTTAACGAAATAGGAATCATGTTTTTTTTCCAATAAATTTAAAACTATTGCTTGATCTGAATAGTAAATATTCTGATTACCAATTATTTGATAATTTTCATGTCCTTTACCAGCAATAAAAATTATATCGTTAGCATTTGATCGAAAAAAAACATAAGAAATAGCTTTTTTTCTATTGGGGATAATTATTATTTTTTCTTTTTTTATACATCCAGTGATAATTTCTTTAATTATTGTATTTGGATTTTCATTTCTAGGATTATCATTAGTAATGATCACTTTATCTGCTATTTTTTCTGCAATCTTCCCCATTACAGGGCGTTTTTTTTTGTCTCTTTCTCCTCCACATCCAAATATACACCATATTTTTTTTTTAGAATATTGTAATTTAATAGCATCTAGTGCTTTTTTTAAAGCATCAGGAGTATGAGCATAATCTATAATACAAATTGGTTTTCTAATAAAATCAAATTTTTGCATACGCCCGTATATTGGTTTAAGTTTTATAGATGTTTTAATAAGAGCAGATAATTTATAATTCATTTCTAACATACATGCTAGTGATAATAATAAATTTTCTACGTTAAAACTTCCTATTAAACAACTAGATAAAACGCCTTTTCCCCAGCTAGATTCAAATGTTATATCAGTTTTTTTACTATCAATTTTGATAGAAATAGCATTTATCCATTTTGTAGCATATTTTTTTTGTCTAGAATCTTGAATTGTAACTGCAACTGTATATTTATCAGAAAATTTTTTTAACCAATTTTGTGCATATTTATCGTTAGCATTTAATATTATTTTGTTTACTTTATGATCAGTAAAAAGTGAAAGTTTAGCTAATTCGTATTTTTGCATATTTTCATGATAATCTAAATGATCTTGTGTTAAATTAGTAAATATTGCAGTATGAAATAAGATATTTTTAACGCGATTTTGGACTAAACCATGTGACGAAACTTCCATGGTAACTAATTTGACTTTATTTAATACTGAATGTAAAAAAGATTGTATATCGATAGCTGATGAAGTTGTATTAATTGCAGGTTTTAAGAAGTTATGTAAACCATTTCCAAGAGTTCCCATTGTTGCAATTTTATTTCCTAATAATTCATTCCATTGATTAATTAGTTGTGCCACTGTAGTTTTTCCGTTTGTCCCGGTAATTCCAATTACTTTTAATCGGCTACTTGGTTTATGATAAAATCTTTCAGCTAAAATTGAAAGTTTTTTAGAAATGTTAAAAAAAGATATTATCGGAATATTATTAATATAATTTATTTTTCCATGTTGTTTTTTTTTTGTAGTTTCAGATAATATTGCTGCTACTTTTCTAGAAATCGCGTGAAAAATAAAACTATGCCCATCTTTTCTTTTTCCTTTTACGGCTATAAAGACATCTTTATTAGATATTAATTTTCTACTATCTAGAACTAGATTATTAATATTTATTTTTGGAAGATTTTTAATCCAAGGTGACAAAAAATGTTTTAAGTTATTTTCTTTCATTAAATTTTATTTTTAATTTATTTTTTATAAATTATCTGGTTTAATTTTCATTGTTTTTAATACTGATACCATTATCTTACTGAACACTGGAGCAGAAACCGCACCGCCATAATATTGATTGCCTTGTGGATTATCAATAACAATAATTAAAGCAAATTTTGGGTTTTTAGCTGGAGCAACACCTGCAGTATAGGCTATATATTTTTTAATGTAACATCCATGAATACCAACTTTTTTTGCTGTTCCTGTTTTAATAGCAATACGATATTTTTGTGCATCTATTTGATTAATATTTTCATCTGGTTCTACAGTTTTTTCCATCATATTAAGCACTTTTTTTACATATTTTTGAGGGAAAATTCTTTTTTCGTATAATGGATGATTAATTTTAATAATAGATAATGGTTTATAAATTCCATAACTTCCTATTGTTGTATATAATCTAGCTAATTGCAGTGGTGTGACCATTAATCCATATCCAAAAGAAAAAGTTGCTTTTTCTAAATTTGATAAATTTTTCTTTTTAGGTAACAAGCCTTTGTGCTCTCCAATTAATCCCAAATTAGTTTTCTGACCTAATCCAAATTTCAAATATGCATTAATTAAATTTTTACTTTTCATAGCAAGTGCAATTTTTGATACACCAACATTGCTAGATTTTTTTAATATTCCGGAAATATCTAATTTTTCATGATACGAAACATCTTTAATTTGATGCTTTTGAATAAAAAAAGGCTTGGTATTTATTACGGAATTTTCTTTGATAATACCTTCTTTTAATGCTTCCATAATAACTATTGGTTTAACTGTAGAGCCTGGTTCAAAAATATCTGAAATCGCTCGGTTTCTAAAATTTTTTGAAATTATGTATTGTTTTTCATTTGGATTATATGCAGGACTAGTTGCCATTGACAATATTTCTCCAGTTTTGATATCAATTAAAACAGCAATTCCAAAATCTGCTTTATTTTTATTTACACCTTCACATAATTTTTCATAAGTAATAGTTTGTAGTTCTTTGTTAATGCTTAATATTAAATTTTTAGAATTAGATTTGTGAATTAGAGATTCATTTTCAATTACATGACCTTGGTTATCTTTTCTTATTTTTCTTTTACCTGGTTTTCCTGTTAAGTCATTATTAAAACTTTTTTCAACACCTTCTATACCTTCGTCATCTATATTATTAAATCCAATAAGTTGTGCAGCGATTTTTCCAGAAGGATAATAACGTTTTGCTTCTTCCGTTAAATATATACCAGGTAGTTTTAGTTTTTTAATGTATTCACCAACTTCAGGAGTGATTTGACGTACTAAATAAATAAATTTTAAATTTTTATTAAAATTTGCATGAAAAACAATTTTTTTTAATGGAATAGAAAGAACATTAGATAATGCTTTCCATCTTATACTATTTTCAATATCTATATCGTTTTGAATCATACTAGGATCTATAAATACTGCATTTACTGGAACGGTAACAGCTAATGGATATCCAAGTCGATCATTAATAATCCCCCTAGTATTTATTACAGGTTGTATTCTTAATGTTCTACGATCTCCTTCATATGAAAGTTTTTTAGAATCAATTACTTGAAGAAATATCATACGTGATGTTAAGATAATCAAAAATGATAAAACAATAATACATAATGCTATAAAACGCCAATTTATATAATTTTTTTTTCTTATGTTGTTTTTTTTAAATAATTTTATATTTTTTTTGATGTACATTTTATAATTATCTTATTTTAAAATTTTTAAAAAATTTAATTCAATGTATATTTTATTAAAATAGTTGTTAATTTAAAATAATTAAATATTTTTTACTAATTAATTATAGGCATGGAAAGAGTATTTTTTTCAATAATTAAATTTCTCCATTCATCATTTTTTTTTTTTCTTCTATACGTAATTTTTCTTGTTCAGTAATCAACATTCTAGTTTTATAGACTATTATGACAATAGAATTAGCAGACAATATTATTGCAAACAAGAGGATTAAGTGTATTTTTGCATATAAAAGAAAATCATTTTTAATGATGATTGGTAAATCATAGTGTTGTTTTTTATTCATATTTTTTTAACTCTGCTGTACGTAATATAGCACTTCGAGATTTAGGATTTTTTTGAATTTCTTCATAAGTTGGTAACATTCGATTTATAATTTTTAATTTGCAAATTTTAAGTTTTTCTATTTCTTTTTCTGTTATAGGCATACCGTAAGGAATTTTCGCTCTCATACTATGTTTGAGCATAAATTTTTTAATTATTCTATCTTCTAATGAGTGGAAACTAATGACTGTTATACGTCCACCTGGTTTTAATATTTTTAACGATTCTTCTAATGCATTACTTATTTCTTCTAATTCTTGATTAATATAAATCCGGATTGCTTGAAATGTTCGTCTAGCTGGATGTTTAAAAATATTTTTTTTTGGTATTGCTTTTTTGATAATATTTACTAATTCTAAAGTTTCTGTTATTTTTTTTTTTCTATTATAATCTTTAATTGCATATGCAATTTTTTTTGCAAAACGTTCTTCTCCAAAATTTTTTAAAACGAAAATAATTTTTTCAGCACTTGCTTGAACAATCCAATTAGATGCTGTAATACCACAAGTTTGATTCATTCGCATGTCTAGAGGTCCATTTTGTTTAAACGAAAAACCTCTTTTATAATCTAATATTTGTGATGAAGATACTCCTAAATCAAATAATATTCCATCTACTTTTCTAATAATCTTGTTGGATTTAGCATAATTTAAAATTTTTGAAAAATTGTCATGAATTATAGAAAAACGTTTATCTTTAATTTTATTCCCTATTAATATAGAATTTAAATCTTTATCAATAGCATATAATTTTCCATCTTTTCCTAGTTTTTTTAAAATTTCAATCGCATGCCCACCCATTCCAAATGTACTATCAATGTAAATGCCGTTTTCTTGAATTTTTAATGATTTAATTAGTTCTTTTTTCATCACAGGAATGTGTTTTATATTTTGATTCATAGTGAAATTGTTAAGATATAAATGAAATAGAAACATGGTCACTTTATATTTTAAAATGACCATGTTTTTGATAAATAATAAAATTTTTATAAATATATTTGATTTACATTATCCTCGAGAAATTCCTACTATTCCAGAACGAGTCATTTCGATAATTTCAGATATATTTCTAATTATTTTAAGAAAAGAATCTAATTTTTTTGTCGTTCCTGAAAGTTGTAATACGTATGTGGTTGATGTAACGTCTACAATCTGTCCTCGAAAAACTTCAGTAATATGTTTAATATCATTTTTGCAGTTATTTGTTTGCACTTTTATTAACATAATTTCACGTTCTATGTGAGATTTTTGTTCAATTTTAATAACTCTTAAGACATCAATTAATTTATGTAGTTGTTTTTCAATTTGTTCAATAGATTTTTCATTGCCCACTGTTTGTATAGTCATTTTTGATAAAGACGAGTCTTCTGTAGGCGCTACTGTAACTGTTTCGATATTATAACCTCTTTGCGAAAAAAGTCCTATCACACGTGATAATGCACCTGATTCATTTTCTAAGAGAATAGATAAAATACTTCGCATATTTTTTATTAAAAAACCTCTTTTTTCCTTAACCACATTTCATTCATACCTCCTCCTTGAATTTGCATAGGATAAACGTGCTCAGAATTGTCTATTTGAATATCTAAAAAAACTAAATTTCCTTCAGATAGTTTTTTTAATGCTAATATTAGTGTTTTTTCTAATTCTTCTGTTTTATCTATACGTAACCCAATATGTCCATATGATTCGACTAATTTTACGAAATCTGGAAGTGAATCCATATATGAATGAGAATGTCTTCCAGAATAAATCATATCTTGCCACTGTTTGACCATACCTAAAGAAGAATTATTTAAATTGAGTATTAAAACAGATAAATTGTATTGTTTTGCAGTTGATAATTCTTGAATATTCATTTGAATGCTACCATCGCCTGTAATACAAATTACAGTGGCTTTAGGCATTGCTAATTTCACACCTAGTGCTGCGGGTAATCCAAATCCCATTGTACCTAGTCCTCCGGAATTAATCCAATGTCTAGGTTTATTAAATTTATAATATAATGCTGCGAACATTTGATGCTGACCAACATCGGAAGTAATAAAACATTTGCCTTTAGTTAATTTAAAAATAGTTTGAATAACATTTTGAGGTTTTATTTTGGTGTTATTTGTATTATATTCCAAACTTTTTGTTTGTCTCCATTCCTTAATAATGTTCCACCATTTTTCTAAAGAGTAAATTTTTTTTTCTTTTTTTATTAGTTTTATTAATTCTTTTAAAACGTATTTTGCATCACCTACTATTGGTATGTTTGCTGGAACAGTTTTAGAAATAGATGTAGGGTCAATATCAATATGTAAAATAGTAGCATTTGGGCAATATTTTTTTAGATTGTTTGTTGTTCGATCATCAAATCGTACTCCTATAGCAAAAATAACATCAGAATTATGCATTGCCATATTAGCTTCGTAGGTACCGTGCATACCTAACATAGAAATACTTTGAGGATGACTCCCTGGAAAAGCTCCTAATCCCATTAAAGATGTTGTAACAGGACAATGAGTTTTTTCTGCAAATTCTAATAATTCATCGCTGCTGTTAGAGCTGATTACTCCTCCACCTGCGTAAATCACAGGTTGTTTTGCTTGTAATAATATGCTTAGTGCTTTTTTAATTTGTTTTATATGGCCTTTAGTAGTCGGTTTATAAGATCTTATATGTATATTTTCAGGCCATATAAATTCAGTTTTACTTTTTTGTTTTAAAATATCTTTAGGTAAATCAATAACTACTGGACCCGGACGTCCTGTAGATGCTATCCAGAAAGCTTTTTTAAAAATCATAGGTATATCTTCAGTGTTTTTAACTAAAAAACTATGTTTTACTATTGGTCGAGAAATCCCAATCATATCGCATTCTTGAAATGCATCATATCCAATTAAAGATGATGCTACCTGACCTGAAATTACTATCATTGGAATTGAGTCCATATAAGCTGTAGCAATTCCAGTAATTGCATTAGTAGCACCTGGACCAGAAGTTACTAATACTACACCTATGTTACCAGTAGATCTTGCATATCCATCAGCCATATGAGTTGCTGCTTGCTCATGTCTTACTAAAATATGTTCAATTCCACCAACAGTTTTTAGAGCATCATAAATATCTAGTACCGCACCACCAGGATAACCAAATATATGTTGTATTCCCTGATTAATTAATGATCTAATAACCATTTCGGCTCCTGATAATATTTCCATTTTTTCCTCCAGGATGCTATTTTATTAGGTTTATTCCTAGTTTTTATTTGTAGTTTATCCTGATAGTTTATCTAAATAAAGTAAGAATAGTGTAATTTAAAAAATTATAAAAAATTAAAAAGGATGTCAATTAATATTAATTAGTTTTTTTATTATTACAAATATATTAAATATTATCAATAAATTGAAATAAATTAAATAATTATATATTTTATTAAAATTATTCTTTTGGAATTCTTTATTTTAAAATTAAAAATTTTTTAAATTGAGGTGAAACCCATGTAAAAAAACTATTTTTTTCTTTAGTTATTAAACAAACAGCTAAATTTTCATTTATAGATAATTTTTTAGCTTTTTTAAAACCTAATAAAATCAGTCCAGTATCCCAACTATCTGCTTCTAATGCAGTAGCAGATATAACGCTGACAGATACTAAATTATTCTTGATAGGAATGCCATTTTCAGGATTAATAATATGTGAAATATTTTTACCATGAATACTATAATAATTAAGATAAGTTCCAGATGTGCTAATAGATTTATTTTTGAGATAAATAAGTAATTGAATTGATTGTTTTTTATCGGTAGGTTTTTGAATTGCAATAATTTTTGGCTTTATTTTATTATCCATTTTTACTAAAACTGTACCTCCTATTGAAATCATATAATTTTTAATTCCATTTTTTTTTAGTATACACGATAAGTGATCGACAGCGAATCCTTCACCTAATGTAGAAAGATTTATTTTCATACCATCTAAATTTTTCTTTAAATATACTCCATATAAGTTATTGATAATTTGTAAATGCTGAATACCTGAAAGATTTATATTTTTTTTTATTATATTTATTGAAGGGTAATTATGAGGTTTTTTTTGAGTTCCAAATCCCCATATATTTATTAAAGTTCCAATAGTTATATCTAATTTTCCAGTGGTTTTCTCATGCATAGTTAGCGCTGTTAAAATAATTTTTAAAAATTTTTTATTAATTTTTAATAATTTATGTTTTTTTAATTGATTGAATTTATAAACTAAAGATTGTTTTTTCCAAGGAGACAAAAATTCTTCATCTGTATCGAGATTTCTTTGTATTAATATTTTTAAATTTTTTATATTTTTTATTTTCATATTGGGAATTTTTACTTGCCAGTATGTTCCCATTGTTTTTCCTTTTAATTCTATTATTTTTTTTATTTTTTCATTTGTATCTTGATGTGTAATGTAAAAAAATATTAAAAAACATAAAAAGATATTTATTATCTTACTGAATATCATAAATATAAAACCATTATTTTTAACTAAAAAAAATATTATATAGAAAATATATTTTGTATAAAAATTTTTTTATAAATATTTATATAAAAAAATAAATATGAAGCAATAAATATTTATAACGTTATAATTTTTCAATTATTTATTAAAGTATTTTTTTTGTTTATCTGATAAGGATCGATGGAGTTAATAAATTATGAAGTGTATACTGAAATTTTATTTTAATTAAAATTTTTTAGATTTTTAATCGTTTTATCTATTTAAGATTAGATTGTAATGTATGAGACATAAATAATGAAAAGAATAAATATAGTATTATGCCAAACAGTATTTATTTTCAATCTATTATTAATCCTAGGAATGTCTTGGGGAAATAAAAATTTCAGTCCTAATAATAATTCCTCTGTACCTGTTATTCCTAGTTTAGCGCCTATGTTGGAAAAAGTTATGCCGTCAGTAATAAGTATTAATATTGAAGGAAGTACTATAATTCATACTTCTCGTTTACCTCATCAATTTCAACCTTTTTTTGGTGATAATTCTCCTTTTTGTCAAAAGAATTCACCGTTTCATAATTCTCCTTTTTGTCGTTCTAATCCAAATTCTGATAGTGCCAATGAAAAGTTTCGTGCATTAGGATCAGGTGTTATTATTGACGCTGAAAAAGGATATGCTGTAACTAACAATCATGTTGTAGAAAATGCTAATACAATACAAGCTCAGTTAAGTGATGGACGTCGTTATGAAGCTTATGTAATTGGGAAAGATGCACGTTCTGATATTGCTTTAATACAATTAAAAAACGCAAAAAATTTAAGCGCAATCAAAATTGCAGATTCTGATAACTTAAGAGTAGGCGATTATACTGTAGCTATTGGTAATCCATATGGTCTTGGTGAAACTGTTACGTCTGGTATTATTTCTGCTTTGGGAAGAAGTGGGCTAAACATTGAACATTACGAAAATTTTATTCAAACTGATGCAGCTATTAACAGGGGTAATTCAGGAGGGGCTTTAGTTAATTTAAACGGTGAGTTAATCGGAATCAATACTGCAATATTAGCCCCAGATGGTGGTAATATAGGCATTGGCTTTGCTATTCCTGGAAATATGGTTAAAAATCTTACAGCTCAAATGGCTCAATTTGGACAAGTAAGACGAGGTGAGTTAGGTATAATAGGAATGGAATTGAATTCTGATTTAGCAAAAATAATGAAAATTAATGCTCATAAAGGTGCTTTTGTCAGTCAGGTATTACCTGATTCTTCTGCATTTCAAGCAGGTATTAAAGCTGGAGATATTATTATATCTCTAAATAAAAAACCTATTTCTAGTTTTGCAGCATTACGTGCTGAAATTGGATCGTTACCAGTTACTACAAAAATGACATTAGGAATATTTAGAGATAGTCAAATTAAATATATATTTGTTGAATTAAAGCCTTCTATTAAACATAACATGAATTTTGGAGATATTTATATAGGTATCGAAGGTGCTAATTTATCTAATCATTTAGATAAACAAAAAGGTGTAAAAGTAGAAAATGTTAAAGTAAATAGTCCAGCTGCAAAGATTGGTTTTAAACAGGATGATATTATTATAGAAGTGAATCAAAATTTAATAAATAACTTAGATGACTTAAAACGAGCATTAGATAGCAAATCAAGTGTATTAGTTTTTAGAGTAAAAAGAGGAGTAAATAATATTTACTTAGTAAGTGAATAGTCTATTATATAATTCCGCCCGAACTTAAAAGATCGGGCGGTTTCTATTATTTTAAATCACGTAATAATTGATTAATTTCTACTTTACTTGTTGTTTTGTGGTCAACTTTTTTAACAATAATTGCAGAGTACAAATTATATTTTCCATTTTTTGATGGCATACTCCCTGAAACTACAACAGAATTAGCAGGAATTTTTCCATAAGAAATTTCTCCTGTTTCTCTATTGTAAATTTTAGTGCTTTGCCCGATAAAAACTCCCATAGATATTACGGACCCTTGTTCTACAATTACTCCTTCTACAATTTCAGAACGAGCACCAATAAAACAATTATCTTCAATGATAGTAGGGTTATTTTGCAAAGGTTCTAGCACACCTCCTATACCTACCCCCCCAGATAAATGTACATTTTTTCCAATTTGTGCACATGACCCTACGGTCGCCCATGTATCTATCATAGTTCCTTGATCTATATATGCACCTATATTTACATATGATGGCATAATTACTGCATTATAATTAATAAAAGAACCATATCGAACAGTAGCTGGTGGTACTATGCGAACTTTATCTTGTTCAAAATTTTTTGTGGTATATTTGTTATATTTTAGTGGAATTTTATCGTAATAATTAGTATTTTCGCATAAAAAAATATTATTTTTTGTAAAATATATATATAATAAAATCGCTTTTTTTAACCATTGATGAGTAATCCATACATTATCTTTTTTTTCTGAGACACGTACCTCTCCTTTATTCAATAAGCTGATTATATAATTTATAGTTTCATAAGTTTCTGTTTTAATATTTTTAAAATTAATTTCATTTTTATATTCATAAGCATTTTCAATTATTTTTTTAAATTTTTTCATTCTAAATCAACCTAATTTATTATATTTAATTTATATTTATAAAAACACAGATTTTGTTTTATTAATTATTCAAACTAGGAAGTATTTTTTCTTGTTGTTGCCATGTTAAAATATCGCATCCATAATCTGTTACTAATATAGTATGCTCATATTGCGCAGATAATGAATGGTCTTTTGTTTTTACAGTCCAACCATCTTTCATGCATTTTACTTCTGATTTTCCTGTATTTACCATAGGTTCAATAGTAAAAATCATTCCTTTTTTTAAAATTATTTTATTGTTATTTTTATAATGTAATACATGCGGTTCTTCGTGAAATGAAGATCCAATACCATGTCCGCAATATTCTTTTACAACTGAAAAACCGTTACTTTCAACGTAGTTTTCAATTTTTT
This sequence comes from Buchnera aphidicola (Aphis nasturtii), assembly GCF_005083345.1. Lineage (NCBI taxonomy): Bacteria > Pseudomonadati > Pseudomonadota > Gammaproteobacteria > Enterobacterales > Erwiniaceae > Buchnera > Buchnera aphidicola. Next base: position 252,444 of record NZ_CP034888.1, read on the forward strand.
CTCCAATTTTAAATAGTGGTATTCCTGGTTTTATTAAATTTAAAGATGCATAAAGACTTTCTTGTGTTACTTTGCATAAACGTTTAGATAAGATGCTTGGTTTTCCTACAAAAAACATTTTTGAAGTATCTGCATAATAATTATTTTTAATAACGGTAACATCAATATTAACTATGTCTCCTATTTTTAAAATTTCATTTTTATCTGGAATACCGTGACATACAACATCATTGACAGAAATACAGACAGATTTTGGAAAACCATGATACCCTAAACATGCTGGAATAGCGTCATTTTGTTTAATAAAATTATGACAAATATTATTTAATTCCTCTGTACTGGTATTTGGTTGAACATATTCTTCAATCATTTCCAGTACTTTAGCAGCTAATTTTCCAGAAATTCTCATTTTTTCTATTTCTAATTCGTTTTTTATCATACAATTCATAATATTTAACCAATTTAGATGTATTAAATTCATTTATTTAAATTATAGTTTATAAAATTTGGTTATAAAAATTTTTGTTTTCTATTTAATTGTTTTAATTTAAAAAAGTAAAATACATTTATAATTATTACTGATCTTAAAGATTGAAGTATGATATATTTATTCGATTTATTAAATATATTTAATATGATATAAAAAATAAAAATATTTATCCTTTTTACATTAAAAGTTGTAAGATTATTCATCTTATTAAATGTTTATTTTTAAAATTTTTTCAAGGAGTTGTTATGAACATAGTTTCAATGAGAGATATGTTAAAAGCAGGAGTACATTTTGGACATCAAACTCGGTATTGGAATCCAAAAATGAAACCATTTATTTTTGGCTCTAAAAATAAAGTACATATTATTAATTTAGAAAAAACTCTCCCAATGTTGCATTTTGCTTTATTAGAGTTAAAAAAAATATCTTTTAAAAAAGGAAAAATATTATTTGTTGGTACAAAGAGAGCTGCTAGTAGAAAAATCAAAGAAACAGCAATAAATTGCAATCAATTTTATGTTAATCAACGTTGGTTAGGAGGTATGCTGACTAATTGGAAAACGGTACGTCAGTCTATTAAGCGTTTAAAAGATTTAGAGATGGAATCTAAAGATGGAACTTTTTTAAAGCTTACCAAAAAAGAAGCATTAATACGAACACGAGAATTATCTAAATTAGAAAACAGTTTAGGTGGCATAAAAAACATGGGAGGTCTTCCGGATTGTTTATTTGTTATCGATGCTGCTCATGAACATATTGCAATTCAAGAAGCAAATAACTTAGGTATTCCTGTTTTTGCTGTCGTAGACACTAATTCTAATCCTGATGGTGTTGATTATATAATACCTGGAAATGATGATGCAATTAGATCTGTGGCATTATATTTAAAAGCCGTTACAATGAGTATTTGTGAAATAGATTCTGAAAATTCATTAACGACAGGACTAATAAATTCGAAAGAAAATATACATATTTAATAAATATGTATTTATTTTTTAAAAATTAAAGAGATTATATTTATGACTGAAATCACTGCTGAATTAGTGAAACAATTAAGATTGCGTACAGGTATTGGTTTGATGGAATGTAAACGAGCATTAATCGAAGAAAATGGAGATATTGAATTATCAATTGATAATTTAAGAAAATCGGGGAAAATGCAAGCTTTAAAAAAATTAAAAAATACCACAAATCAAGGTTTAATATTTTCCAATGTTCAAAAGAATATTGGAGCTATAGTCGAGTTAAATTGTCAAACTGATTTTGTAGCGAAAGATAATTTATTTATTTCATTAGGAAACGAAATAATATTAACGGCACTCTCTAAGAGAATCAAAAAGATTTGTGACATTAATAATTATTTTAAAACAAAAATAACAGAATTAATTATTAAATTTGGTGAAAACATTAAAATTAATCGATTTTGCATGATTGAGGGTGATAATATAGGTTCTTATGTACATGCAGGTCGTATTGGTGTATTAGTAAACGCTAATAATTTAAGTAAAGATATCTTAAAAAATATTGCCATGCACATAGCTGCAAGTAAACCTGAATACATTAATCCTAATGAAGTACCTAAATCTATTTTCGAAAGAGAGTATAATATTCAACTTGAATTAATAAAAAATTATAAAAAATCTACTTATATATTACAAAAAATAGTAGATGGCCGTATGAACAAATTTATCAATGATATTTCACTTGTCGGTCAAAATTTTATAATGAATCCAAATAAAACAGTTGGTCAAGTATTAAACGAAAATAATGGAACTATTATTGCTTTTATTAGGTTTGAAATTGGAGAAAATGTCAACAAATAAAAATATTAATTATATAGTAATATAATTTTTTAAATAAAATTTTTTATTTTTAAATATTTAAAATATATTCGGATCAAAAAAAATGTCTACCAATACAAAATTTATATACCCCCGTATTTTATTAAAAATAAGTGGAGAAGTATTACAAGGAGTGAATAAATTTGGTATTGATGTGAATTCTTTAAAAAAAATAGCTAAAGAAATAAAATTAGTATTAAATATCGGTGTTCAAGTAGGTTTAGTTATTGGCAGTGGAAATTTATTTCGTGGAGCAACTTTGTCTGAAATTGGTATAAATAGAATAGCTTCCGATCATATTGGTATATTATCAACGATTATTAATAGCTTAGCAATGCATGATATAATGCACTATTATTCTGTTCGGTCTTATGTCATGTCAGCTATATCAATGAATGGTATATGCGAGACTTATACTTATAAACGCGCAATCAAACTTTTGTGTAATAATTATGTGGTAATTTTTGCTGCTGGCATAGGTAATCCTTTATTTACTACTGATTCTGCAGCCTGCTTGCGTGGAATCGAAACACAATCAAATATTATTTTGAAAGGAACAAAAGTCGATGGAGTTTACTCTAAAGACCCAAATAAGTATTCTAATGCAATTCTTTATAAAAAGTTGACGTATAGAGATGTACTTAGAAAAGAATTAAAAGTTATGGATGTATCTGCTTTTTCTTTGGCTAGAGATCATAATTTGCCAATTCGAGTTTTTAACATTAATAAACCTAACTCTTTATATCGTATTGTCACAGGATATGATGAAGGTACTATTATTACTAAATAAAATATATCAATATGTTTGAAATTATCATAAATTTTTAGATCAATGTAAAATATCTTATTAAGAATAAATTTAATAATATAATATATCCTATAGGTAAATATGTGATTAACCAGCTTTATATTACAATCAATCAAAAAATGAAAGTCTATATTAAAAACTTTCAAATTCAAGTAAATAATATTAGAACTGGAAGAGCTTCTCCAGAGTTACTTAATAATATATATGTTGAGTATTTCGGATCTAAAGTCCCACTACGTCAAATATCTAACATAGTCGTAGAAGATTATCATACCCTTAAAATAAATATATTTGACAGTGCTAATACATCTTTAGTTAATAAAGCTATTTTAAATTCAAATCTTGATTTAAATCCAGTGATACATGGAAAGGATATTATTGTACCAATACCAGGATTAACAGAAGAAAGAAGAAAAAATCTTATTAAAATCGTTAGAAGTGATGCAGAAAATACTCGTATTTACATACGAAATCTCCGAAGGGATGCGAATGAAAAAATTAAAGCTTATTTAAAAAATAAAATTATTGGCGAAGATCAAGAATACAGCTCATACAACAAAATCCAAAAAATGACAGATATGTACATCAAGGAAATAGAAAATATCTTAATTTTAAAAGAAAAAGAACTTATGCAATTTTGATTTCAAAAAAAAGTAATGTTTATATCTTACATTATAAATAAAAACGTTTTTATAATAAAAAATTTTTATGAAAAAAATAACAATTTTAGGTTCGACTGGTTCAATTGGAAATAATACAATATCTATTATTAAAAAACATCCTGATTTATTTAAAATAATTGCATTAGTTGCAAATAAAAATGTCTCTATAATGTTAGAGCAATGTAAATGTTTTTCTCCTAATTGGGTTGCTATGAAAAATGAAAAATCTGCAGATATACTGAGAATAAAGTTAAAAGAGAAAAAAATTAAAACACAGGTTTTATCTGGAAAAAAAGCAATTTGTGCATTAGCTGCTTTAGAAGAGAATGATTGTGTAGTATCTGCCATTGTTGGAATGGCAGGTTTATTACCTACTTTATCGGCTATATACGCTGGAAAAACAATTTTACTAGCCAATAAAGAATCTCTTATTACTTGCGGTTATATATTTATGAATGCTTTGTCTTCGCATAAAGCTAAAATCATTCCTATTGATAGTGAACATAATGCTATTTTTCAAGTTTTACCTCAATTTTTGCAAAATAATTTAGGAAAAGTTAATCTAAAAAAAAATGGAGTTAAATCTATTATTTTAACTGGATCAGGTGGTCCATTATATAATTTAAAAAAGAAAGATTTACGTTTTGTTACACCTAAACAAACATGTATCCATCCAAATTGGTCTATGGGAAAAAAAATATCAGTAGATTCTTCAACTATGATGAACAAAGGCTTGGAATACGCTGAAGCACGGTGGTTATTTAACGCTTCAGCTAATGAAATTGATATTGTAATTCACCCCCAATCAATTGTTCATTCTATGGTAGAATATATCGATGGATCAGTTCTAGCTCAACTTTCACTTCCAGATATGAAAGTTGCGATTTCATATGCAATGGCATTTCCTAAGCGTATTGTATCTGGATCTAATTTTTTAAATTTGAAAAAATTAAAGAATTTAAATTTTTTTGAACCAGATTTTCTACAATTTCCATGTTTAAAACTAGCAATTGACGCATTTTCTTCTGGTCAATCAGCTATGACAGTTTTAAATGCTGCTAATGAGGTTTCTGTATCTGCTTTTTTGAGTTCAAGAATTAAATTTAATGAAATTTTTCAAATAAATAGTGATATTTTAATGTCTTCTTCTTTTTTAGAGCCTACTTCTGTTGAAGAAATTTTAGAAATTGATAAAAAAACTAGAATAAAAACAGAAAAAAAAATATTATCTTTAGCACATTAAAAAATTAATAATGTTTTTTATTTTAAATAATTTTATTTTAAAAGAGAAAATATATGTAATGTTATATAAGTACATTCCATCTGGAGTAAAGTTTAAAAGAAAAATACCCCGTCATATTGCCATTATTATGGACGGAAATGGAAGATGGGCGAAAAACAAAGGGAAAATACGTATTTTTGGTCATAAAGCAGGTTTTAATGCAGTTAAAAAAACAGTTAAATTTGCTATTCAAAATAAAATAGAAATATTAACGTTATATACTTTTAGCACTGAAAATTGGAAACGTCCGAAACTTGAAATTACATCTTTACTTAAATTATTTTTATTTGCATTAAAAAATGAGATGCAACATTTAAATAAATATAATATTCGCCTCAAAGTCATTGGTGATATAACTTCTTTTAATAAAGAATTGCAATCTTACATTGATCATGCAGAAAAAATAACTTCAAATAATAATGGTTTAATTTTAAATATTGCTGCGAATTATGGTGGTAAATGGGATATAGTAGAGGGTGTAAAAAAAATAGTTACTGATGTGCAAAAAGGATTTCTATGTATTAATCAAATTAAAGAAGAAATATTTTCTCAATATTTATGTACCAATAGTTTGTTGCCAGTAGATTTAGTAATTAGAACTGGAGGTGAAAAAAGAATTAGTAATTTTCTATTATGGCAAATAGCATATTCTGAATTATATTTTACTGACGTTCTTTGGCCGGACTTTAATGAATTTATATTTCAAAATGCAATTAACTTTTTTAGTAGTCGAAAACGTCGTTTTGGGAAAATTATTAAAAATTAAAGACATTTTTAATATTATCTAAATTTTATAAATATTTTTTTGATAATCATTAGTATTATTAAAATTTTATTTTTTATTTCTTAATTTCTTTTAGATTGTATATCATAAATATACAAAGTATTAGATCTATTGCAGGAAAAATTGCAATAATGTTAATTAAAAAATTTTTTATACTTTTTTTAATGTTTTTTAGTATGAATATTTATTCAAAAAATGTATGGACTATAAAAAACATTGAATTTCAAGGGTTAAGATATTTTTCAAAAGAAAAAGCATTAAAAAATATTTTATTTAATGTTGGTAGTGAAATATCTAAAAATGATATTCAAAAAATTATTAAGTCTTTATTTAAAACCGGTAAATTTGAAGATATTAAAGCATTTTTTTCAGAAAAAACACTGATCTTTAAAATAATAGAACGACCTTTAATTTGTGATATCAAAATTTTAGGCAATCATATAATTAAAAATACTGTTGTTAATAAATATCTTAATCAATTAGGTATTAAAGTCGGTAAACAATATAATCCATATTTAAAAAATATATTTATGCAAAATATAAAAAATTTTTATCACCATATTGGAAGATACCAAGCAAAACTTAAATTATTAATAACTTTTTCTTCAAATAATAGAATTCATCTAAAAATATTGATTGATGAAGGAAAGTTACTACAAATAAATAGTATTAAAATTATTGGAAATAAAAATTTTTCTCGAGATAAAATAATTTCTTTATTTCAATTGCAAGATTATAAACCTTGGTGGAATTTTTTAGAAAAGCATGTTTATTATTCTGATCAATTAGAAAAAGATTTAAATAATTTAAATAAATTTTATTTAAGTAAAGGATATTATTATTTTCATATAGATAAAAAAACAGTTAGTTTTTTAAAAGGACAAAATAAAGTAGATATTACTTTATACATTTCTGAAGGAAATAAATATAAAATTAATTGTTTTTTTGTTAATGGTAATGTATTCCAGTATTATGAAAAAATTAAAAGTCTTATTAACCTTAATAATAATGAATTTTATAATAAAGAAAAAATTGATTTAATAGTTCAAAAAATTAAGTATTTTTTATCTGAAAATGGATATATTAACTCTCAAATTTCAATTGATCCTAAAATAAATTTTCGAGACAAAACTATAATTTTAAATTTTAATATAAATATCAATCAACGTTATTTTGTGAATAAAATATCTTTTAGAGGAAATGAGTTAACTCAAGATATAGTTTTACGTCGTGAAATAAAACAAATGGAAGGTAAATGGTTTAATTTAAAATTAGTTGATTTAGGTAAAACATCATTAGAAAAAATAAAATATCTTCATGATGTTGAAATTATAAAAGATTTTTTACATAGTAAACATAATGCAGTTGATATTACCTATGTATTAAAAGAACATCCTACTGGAACTGTGAACTTCGGATTAGGTTATGGTAAAGATAGTGGGTTAAGTTTTAATGCTTCTATTTCAAAAGATAATTTATTTGGATCTGGAAATTCTTTTAAAACTAGTATTATTAAAAATGATAATCAAAAATATTTAGATCTATTGCTTACATATCCATATTTTTTTGATAATGGTACAAATTTAAATACTAGATTATTTTATAATGACTTTAAATACCATCTGGATGATATGTCAAATCTTACGAAGAAAACAGTTGGATTTGAAAGTGATTTAAGTTTTTTAATTAATGATTTTAATAGATTTAATATAGGTTTTGGATATACGCGTAATAGTTTAGTTAATAAAAATAGTATCATTAATAAAAAAGATTCAATTCACCGCGTTGATAAAAAAAATTTTTTAAGTGATAAAACTGAAATAATTAATGATCAATTTTTAGAAAATAGTTTAGTCAATGATTTTACTTTAAATTATTCATTTCTACATAATACTTTAAAAGATTTTTATTTTCCTATTTCCGGTAATCAAACTTATTTGAGCGGAAAAAACACTATTCCTGGTTCTGATAACAATTTTTATAAATTTTTACTAGATACTGAACAATATATACCCCTAGATGAAACAAATAAATTTATATTTTTAGCTCATTTTAGAGCTGGTTTTGGAGATAGTTTCAATCAAGAAAAATTACCTTTTTATGAAAATTTTCATTCAAATAATTCAAATAATATTCGTGGGTTCCGTGTTAATACCATTGGTCCAAAAAAAAGTTACACTATTAAAAATGTAAAAGAATGTCTTGGATATAAAAATAATAATTCTTGTGAGTCTTTAGATGCAATTGGTGGAAATGCTATGGTTATTGCTAATTTAGAATTAATTGTACCAATTCCATTTTTTAAAGAAGAGTATACAAATGTTCTTAGGTCTTCATTTTTTTTAGATGCTGGTAATATTTGGGATACTCGATTCATACAAAAAAAAGATACTTCTAGTTTAAAGTTTTTAGATTTTTCTAATTTAAAAGATATTTACGCTTCAATTGGTTTTGCTTTGCAATGGTTTTCCCCTATTGGTCCATTAACATTTTCTTATGCTTATCCTATTCAAAAAAATGAAAATAATCAGTTAGAAGCATTTCAATTTAACATTGGTAAAAATTGGTAATTAAATTTAATTTAATCGAATAAAATATATATTTAATTCCTAAAAATATTTTTTAAAAGGCAAATATTTTGAATTATAATTATAATATTTTATATATAAAAAAAATTTTGAAAATTTTACCACATCGGTATCCTTTATTATTAATTGATAGAATTTTAGATTTTAAAATATTTCATTATTTAAAAGCATTAAAAAATTGCACGATAAATGAACCTTTTTTTCAGGGGCATTTTTTAAAAGATCCTGTTTTTCCAGGTGTTTTAATTATTGAAGCTATGACTCAAGCAGCTGCTATTTTAATATATAAGAGCATAAAAGGAAGTTTAAATATAAATAAATTATATCATTTTGTTGGAATTGAAAATGCGAGATTTAAAAAAAATATTATTCCTGGAGATCAGATATTTATTGAAGTATTTTATTTAGAAAATAAAAGAAATTTAATTAAATTTAAAGTCATTGCAATAGTAAATAATAAAAATATTTGTCATGCTACTATTCTTTTTTATAAAAAAAACAATATTAAGTAAAATGTTTTATATTAAATTTGGAATATAAATGAGTGTACCAAAATTTGTTCATCTTCATGTGCATAGTGATTATTCGATATTTGATGGACTATCTAAACCGGAGGATCTAGTAAAAAAAGCTATTTCTTTAAGAATGATGGCTTTAGCAATTACAGATTTTAGTAATTTATATGGTGTAATAAAATTTTATAACTCTGCACATAAATTAGGATTAAAACCTATTATTGGTGCGACAGTAAAATTTATTTCAGAATTTATAAAGAATGATTTAGTAGAGTTAACTATATTAGCTGCAAATCAAGAAGGATATAAAAATTTAATTTCATTAATTTCTCGCGCTTATACAAAAGGATATATTAATAATAAATGTGTAACAATAGAAAAAAAATGGCTTGCAGAGCACAATAGCGGACTAATATTACTTTCTGGAGGATGCCAAGGTGAAATTGGAAAAATTTTATTGCGTAGTCAGTCTTTATGTATATCGTCTTGTTTGAAATTTTATGAAACATATTTTCCTTCTTCTTATTATTTAGAGTTAATACGAACAGGTAGAAAAGATGAAGAAAAATATTTACATCTAGCTGTAGATTTATCTTATTCTAAGAGTATTCCAGTAGTTGCAACAAATGATGTTTGTTTTTTAAAAGAAGAAGATTATAAAATTCATAAAATTAGAATTGCAATTCATGAAGGGGAAATCTTAAAAAATTCTAAAATTCAAAGTAACTATAGTAAACATCAATTTTTAAAAAGTGAAGAAGAAATATTTAATCTTTTTTCTGATATTCCTGAAGCATTAGCTAACAGCGTAGAAATCGCAATACGTTGTAATGTTTTTATATCTTCTGGTAAGTATTTTTTGCCTCAGTTTCCGACAGGTGAAACAAGAGCTAAAGATTATTTAATTACACAAGCTAAAAAAGGATTAAAACAACGTTTAAAAGCATGTTTTTCTAATGTTAAAATAGATAGTAAAATTTACTTAAAATATCAAAATCGTTTAACTATGGAATTAGATATAATAAATAAAATGGGTTTTCCTAGTTATTTTTTAATTGTTATGGAATTTATACAATGGGCAAAAAATAATAATATTCCAGTTGGACCTGGTCGAGGTTCAGGAGCAGGATCATTAGTTGCATATGCATTAAATATAACAGAAATAGACCCTTTATTATTTAATTTATTGTTTGAACGTTTTTTAAATCCAGAACGCATTTCTTTGCCTGATTTTGATATTGATTTTTGTATGGAAAAAAGAGATAAAGTAATCGAACATGTTGCAGATAGATATGGTAGAAATGCAGTAGCTCAAATTATTACTTTTGGAACAATGACTGCAAAAGCTGTAATTAGAGATGTAGGTAGAGTTTTAGGTTATCCTTACGGATTTATTAATAATTTATCTAAGTTAGTACCTTTAGATCCAGGAATAACACTTGATGAAGCTTTTTCTAAAAAATCTGAATTATATAATCTTTATCAAAATGATGAAGATGTAAAAAAACTAATTGATATCTCTAAAAAATTAGAAGGAGTTAATAGAAATATTGGAAAACATGCCGGTGGTGTTGTTATTTCTCCTACTAAAATTACTGATTTTTGTCCATTATATTGCGACGAAAATGGGAAAAATCCTATAACTCAATTTGACAAAGATGATATTGAGTATGTTGGTTTATTAAAGTTTGATTTTCTTGGTTTACGTACATTAACAACTATTAGTTGTACGTTAAATATGATTAACGCAAAGTTATTTCCAGATAAAAAAGAAATTAACATTAACTCTATTTCTTTAGATGATAAAAAATGTTTTGATTTGCTAAAACAATGTAAAACTACAGCTATTTTTCAATTAGAATCTTATGGAATGAAAGATTTAATCAAAAGATTAAAACCAGATTGTTTTGAAGATATTATTGCGCTTTTAGCGCTTTTTAGACCTGGACCATTACAATCAGGAATGGTGGATAATTTTATAAATCGAAAACATGGACATGAAAAAATTTCATATCCTGACAACAAATGGCAACATGTACTTTTAAAACCGGTGTTAGAATCAACTTATGGAATTATTTTATATCAAGAACAAGTGATGCAAATCGCTCAAATTTTAGCAGGTTATACTTTAGGAAAAGCTGATATTTTAAGACGAGCCATGAGTAAAAAAAATGCACAAGATATGGCAAACCAAAGAAAAGCTTTTTTAGAAGGATCTAAAAAAAATGGTATTAACATTAAATTAGCAATAAAAATTTTTGATTTATTAGAAAAATTTGCAGGATATGGATTTAATAAATCGCATTCTGTAGCTTATGCTTTAGTGTCTTATCAAACATTGTGGCTAAAGACATATTATCCTTCACAATTTATAGCTTCTACTATGAATTCCGATATAGATAATATAGAAAAAATTATAACTTTAGTACATGAGGCATTTAATATGAAATTAAATATTATCCCGCCTAATATCAACTTAAGTAAATATGAATTTTACGTTGATAATTTTAATAATATAATTTACGGTCTTGGAGCTATAAAAGGAATAGGTGAAAATTCAATAAAAAGTATCATTGAGGAAAGAGAAAAAAATGGTTTATTTCATGATTTGTTTGATTTATGTACACGCTCTGATCCTAATAAAATCAATCGAAGGATATTAGAAAAATTAATTATGTCTGGCAGTTTAGATTCTATTAATAAAAATAGAAATGATTTGCTTAATTTAATTGAAGATGCTATTAAAGTTGCCAAAGAACATATAAAAATTAAAAATAATCGACAAGCCAGTCTTTTTGGTGGATTTCAAAATGAATTACATATGATAAAAAAAAATCATTTATCTCAATCATTGTATTCTGAATATGATCAATTAAAAAATGAATATCAAGTCTTAGGTTTCTATCTCACAGCACATCCTATCGATCAGTACAAAGAAGAATTACAATACTATGTAGATAATTTACAAAGTTCGATATTAAAATCTAGCAATAATAATCAAATATTTTTCGGAGTAGTAATTTCAATTAAAATAAAAATGACAAAAAATAAAAATAAAATAGTTATATTAGTATTAGACAATTATACGAGTCGTCTAGAAGTGATAGTTTTCAAGAAAATATTTAATACATTTGAAAAACTAATTAAATTAAATGAAATTTTAATAATCAGAGGGATGATAGAACCAACTAAAAATTCAAAACTAATAGCATATGATATTATAAATTTAGTGTTAGCAAGAGAAAAATATGTTAAAAAATTAATTATTATGTTTTCGAAAAAAAAAGATAAATTTTTCTTAGAAAAACTATATCAATTATTAGAAAAACAAGATAAAGGAAGTATTTTCGTTGATGTCTTTTTTAAAGAAATGCAGTCTTCTTTAAATTTAATAACAAAAATGAATTTTAATATTACTATTAATAATGAATTTTTACATGAGTTAAAATGTTTAGTTGGAACAAATAATATAAAATTAAAATTTTATTAAATTATTTTTTAATGCTTTAATTTTTGTTTCAGAAAAAAAATAATATCTTTTATATTAATAAGAATATTTGCTTTGCTTTTTCTTTCTCGGTATTCAATTTTCTCTTCATTGATATAACGCTGACTAATAATAATTTGATGTGGAATACCAATTAAATCTATTTCATTAAACATGATACCTGGTCTTTTATCTCGGTCATCTAAAATTACATCTATTTTTTCATTTTTAATTATTTCATATAGTTCTTCTGTAATTTTTTTGATTTTTTTACAATTATTTATATTAACAGGTAAAATAGCTACTTCAAAAGGAGAAATACAATTCGGCCAAATGATACCTTTATTATCATGATTTTGCTCGATTATAGAAGCAATAACCCGTGTTATTCCAATCCCATAACATCCCATATGCAAATTTTTTTGTTGTCCAAACTTGTCTTTGACTAATGTATTCATTTTTTTAGAATATTCTGTTTCTAACTGGAATATATGTCCAATTTCAATACTTTTTTTAATCTCTAAAGATTGTAATCCATCTGGTCCTACATCGTTCTTTGTAATATTTCTAATATCAACAATAGTTGGAATAGGAATGTCTATATTCCAGTTTACATTAATAAAAAATTTTTCATTAATATTTGCTCCAATAGTAAAATTTTTCATATAATATACTGAAACATCAGCAAATATTGGGATATTTAAGTTTAAAGGTCCTAAAAATTTTTTTTTGACACCTATTAATTTAATTGTTTCTTCTTCATTAATAAATTGTAATGGTTTTGAAAAAATATTCATTTTTTCTATTTTAAATAAATTTAATTCATGTTCTTCACGTATTAATAAAGCTGCAAATGAAGAATCTTGATTTTTATCTATTCGAATTAAAATAGTTTTTATTAAGTTTCGAATAGGATATTGAATTTCATGAATGTTTTTAATAGATTTTATACTTTTAATTATATTATGAATATTTTTATTGTATTTTTTAAAAAAATTAATAGACTCTATTGATTGAGCTGTATTGATATTAGAAGAATATGATGTATTTTTTGAGAATACTATTGTGTCTTCGCCATTATCAGATAAGGCTTGAAATTCATGAGAAATTTTACCACCCATTGATCCGGAATCAGCATTAACTACTCGAAATTGAAGGTTCATTTGGTTAAATATACTAATATAACTTTGATAAAAGTTATCATAAGTTTTTTGTAGGCAATCTTTACTCATATGAAAAGAATAGGCATCTTTCATAGTAAATTCACGTGCTCTAATAATTCCAAATCGTGGTCGTATTTCATCTCTAAATTTAGTTTGAATTTGATATACGATTAATGGTAGTTCTTGATATGAACGGATTTCATTTCCAATCAAATAAGTCACAACTTCTTCATTAGTTGGACCTAATATAAATTTTTGATTACGTCGATCAAAAAATTGTAATAATTCTTTTCCATATATGTTTAAACGACCACTTTTTTCCCATAGTTTTTTAGGTTGTATGATAGGCATAGAAATTTCTAAAGCATTTATTTTTTTCATTTCACGAGCGATAATTTGATTTACTTTTTTTAGTATCTTTAAACCTGTTGGAAGCCAAATATATAAACCTGAAGATAATTTTCTGATCATTCCACTTCTAAGCATAAGTTGATGACTAATTATTTTCGTATCATGAGGAATTTCTTTTAAAGTTAGTAGTAAGTATTGGCTTGCTCGCATATATTAAGATCTCAATAAAAATAAAAAGTTATTTAAAAATTAAAACATTTATTTTAATTATCAATACTAATTCTATTATATAATAGAATATTTTATAAGATATTTTTAATACTTTTAAATTTTAAGCATTAATTAGGTTGTATTAATAAAATATTCAAATGAATGTATTATGTTTTTTCTATTAATTCCTTATTAAATAAAACAATTATAATGGTTAAAAATATTTACAATGAATCGTGATATGCATGAAGAAAAAACTGAACAACCAACTGAGCATCATATTAAAAAATCTCGAAAAAAAGGAAAAACAAGATATTCTCGAGAGTTAAATTCTTTGTTAATTTTAATAGTTGGATTGTTAAATTTATGGTGGTTTGGAGATTTAATTGTACTTGAATTTAAAAAGATTTTATCTAATAGTTTTCACTTTAATAATAATATTATTTTTAATAAGCAAAACATTTTATTAAATATCTTTGTTTCTTTAAAAAAAATTTTTATTATTTTTACTCCATTTTTAGGATCTTTATTTTTTATAATTATAATACCTGCTATTTTTTTTAGTGGTATTCAATTTAATTTAAAATCATTGAAATTTAATTTAAAAAAATTAAATTTAATAAACGGATTAAAAAGAATTTTTTCTTTAAAAATATTCTTTGAGTGTTTTAAAAACATGTTAAAGTTGATTTTTATTGGAATTATAGTTTTATGGTACTTGTGGTTGCATTTTACTGAAATATTATTTTTTAACATTAAAGATATTTTTTCTGCTTTTTCCTTTGGATTTGATACTATTATTCGTTGTTGTATTTTAACAATATTAGGATTAGTTCCAATTGTCGTATTTGATATTTTTTGGAATCAGTTTCAACACT
Source organism: Buchnera aphidicola (Aphis nasturtii) (assembly GCF_005083345.1). Lineage (NCBI taxonomy): Bacteria > Pseudomonadati > Pseudomonadota > Gammaproteobacteria > Enterobacterales > Erwiniaceae > Buchnera > Buchnera aphidicola. The sequence continues at coordinate 267,503 of NZ_CP034888.1, forward strand.
ATAAACAATTAAAAATGACTCATCAACAAATTAAAGATGAATTCAAAGAACAAGAAGGTAATCCACATTTAAAAGTTAGAATTCGCCGTCAAATGAAAGAAAATTTTCGAAGAAGAATGATTTTAAATATTCCTAAATCTGATGTCGTTATCACTAATCCCATGCATTATTCTGTAGCACTTAGATATGATGAAACAAAAATGAATGCCCCTAAAGTAATAGCAAAAGGTATAGGTAATTTAGCTGTTCAAATACAGAATGTTGCTAACAAAAATGATATTCCTATAATTTCTGCACCTGCATTAGCTCGCTCATTATATCGTTATGCAGAAATAGGACAATATATTCCTGGTCCTCTTTATAAAGCTGTTGCTGAAGTTTTAGCTTGGGTCTGGAAAGTAAGGAAATGGAAAAAAGAAGGTGGAATTTTTCCAGAAAAACCAAAAAACATATTCGTTCCATCAGAATTAAATTTTACAGGGGAAAGAGAAAGTAATGGTTAATTTTTCTTCTATTTTTCATATTATAAAAAAGTTTAAAAATACTCAATGGAAGGTATTAGCGGGTCCAATACTGATTTTAATTATTTTATCAATGATGGTTTTGCCACTAGCACCCTTTATTTTAGATGTTTTTTTTACCTTTAATATTGCTTTATCAATCATAATTTTACTTGTTTCTATGTTTACTAGAAAAACTTTAGATTTTGCTGCTTTTCCAACTGTTTTACTATTTTCAACATTATTAAGACTAGCGCTAAATGTTGCATCTACTCGAGTAATTTTTTTAAATGGACATACAGGAACTTATTCAGCAGGTAGGGTAATTGAATCATTTGGTCATTTTTTAGTAGGTGGAAATTTTGCTATTGGTATAGTTGTATTTGTAATTTTAGTCATTATTAACTTTATGGTAATTACAAAAGGAGCAGGTAGGATAGCAGAAGTTGGAGCGAGATTTATATTAGATGCTATGCCTGGAAAACAAATGGCAATTGATGCTGATTTAAATGCAAATTTAATAGGAGAAGCAGAAGCTAAAAAACGTCGATTTCAAATCACACAAGAAGCTGATTTTTATGGATCTATGGATGGAGCAAGTAAGTTTGTACGAGGAGATGCAATTGCTGGTATTTTAATCATGGTGCTTAATATATGTGGTGGATTAATTATTGGTGTATTTCAACATAATATGTTATTGACTAAAGCTGCAGAGGTATATACTTTATTAACTATAGGAGATGGCTTAGTTGCTCAAATACCTGCTTTAGTAATTTCTACTGCTGCTGGTGTAATTGTCACTAGAGTTAGTACTAATCAAAATGTTGGAGAACAAATGATTAGTCAATTATTTTGCAATTCCCAAGTTATCTTATTAAGCGCTATCGTTTTAGGTATACTTGGTTTAGTTCCTGGAATGCCAAATATAATATTTCTAATATTTACAATTTTTTTATTTTTTCTTGCTTGGAGATTAAATCAAAAAAAACATAGTCTTAATAACGATATTGCATCGAATTCTAAAAGCCAATATAAGCCTATTTTAAATTCAACTTCTGAAGCTTCTTGGAATGACGTTGAACTAGAAGACCCTATAAGAATAGAAATAGGGTTAAATTTAATTCCTATGTTAGATATCAAAAATAATTCTGATTTGTTAGAAAAGATCCGAATTGTTCGTAAAAAAATTGCTAAAGAAATTGGATTTCTTCCTCCTTTAGTTCATATTAAAAACAACATGAATTTAACTAAAAATGCATATCGTATTTTTATTAAAGGTATAGAATTAGGTAATGGAGAATGTTCATATAAAAAATTGATGGCAATTTCTACTGGGAAAGAAATAGAATCATTACCGTTTAAGAAAGTTAATGAACCTGCTTTTGGTTTATCCGGTTATTGGATCGATAAATCATTTAAAATAGAGGCAGAAAAAAAAGGATATTCTGTAGTTGATTCAACCTCTATTATTGCTACACATCTCAATTCTCTAATTTCTCAAAATATTAATGAATTATTTGGTCGTTATGAAACTCAGCAATTATTAAATCGAGTAAATTCAGAAATACCTAAGTTAACTGAAGATTTAATACCGAATATAATTGATCTTACAACTTTACATAAAATTTTAAAAAATTTAATTGTAGAAAAAGTTCCAATAAGAGATATGCGAACTATTTTAGAAACATTATCAGAACATGCTGTTAATCAAAAAGATGCAAATAAGTTAACTAGTATTGTTCGAATATCTTTAAGTAAAGTTATAGTACAGAAATTATTTTATAAAAAAAATATTATTGAAATTATCGTTTTGGAATCAAACTTAGAACAATTACTATTAAACAGTGTGAAAGGAGATGAAATTAATATAGAACCAGGTTTATCTGAAATTTTATTATTAAAAACTAAAGAAGCGATTGAAAAGCAAAAATTAATAACAGCTCCCATTGTTTTGTTAGTGCCTCATGCTTTACGATCATTTTTATCTAAATTTTTACGTATACATTTTTCAGAATTAACTGTTTTATCTCAATTTGAAATAAAAGAAACAAATAAAATAAAAGTTACTAATATAATTGGAAGTGTATAATTTTTTAAAATACAGATTGGTGTGGTTTTAAGTGGTACGCTTTATTAGTACTACATTATTTCCTCACCTTACTGATATTTTAAAAAAAAATTTTATTTTTACATTTTTTTTAATATCTTTATCCCTAAAATGTTAAGGCCTTTTTTTAATGTTTTTGCTGTTAAAAAAGATAATTTTAATCTACTTTTTCGGGTTTTAATTTTTTTAGCAAATAAAATTGAACAATTTTCATAAAAATTTGAAAAATATGTTGCTAATTCATAAAGATAATTACACATAACATGTGGGGTTCCCTTTTTTTCTATAATTAAGATAATTTCTTCAAATTCTAATATTTTAATTGCTAATTTAATTTCGCTATTGTTAGTTAGATGAATTTTTTCTGAGAATTTACGTATTTGTATAGTAGATTTTTTTAAAATAGATATAATTCTTGTATAAGCATATTGTATGTACGGTGATGTATTACCTTCAAAATTTAACATTGTATCCCAATCAAATATATAGTTAGTATTTCTATTTTTAGATAAATCAGAGTACTTTACTGCGCTTATTCCTATAATATTTGCTAGCTTGACAAGTTTTTTTTTAGGTAAATTAGGTTTTTTTTGATAGATTAAATCTTTAGCCCTATTTATTGCTTCGTCAAGCAGTTCAGTAAGTTTAATAGTATTTCCATCGCGTGTTTTAAAAGGACGTTTATTTTTTGATAACATCATTCCGAATGTATGATGTTCGAATAATAAGTCTTGAGGTATATAATCAGCTTTTCTACAAATAGTCCATATTTGGAGTAAATGTTGGTGTTGACGAGCATCTGTATAATATATTATGCGATTAGCGTGTAATTTTTCATATCGATATTTTAGACATGCAATATCGGTAGTTGAATATAAAAAAGCTTTATCTTTTTTTTGAATAACTACTCCCATAGGCTCTCCGAGTTTATTTTTAAATTCATTTAAAAAAATCATAGTAGCTCCGTTTTTTTCTATAGCTATTTTTTTTTCTTTAAGATCTTTTATAATATCTGAAAGCATGTCGCTATATAAACTTTCTCCCATCGTATGTTGTTTTTTCAATGTAATATTCAGTTTTTCATATATTTTATAATTATGATTCATTGTGATCTTAACTAGTTTTTTCCAAGTAGAATAACATTGATCATCTCCACTTTGTAGCTTCACTACATATTTTCTTGATTCTTTTTCAAAATCTTTATCTAAATCACATTTTTCTTTTGATTTACAATAAAAATTTTCAATTTCTTTTAAAGAAATAAGGTTTTCTTTTAATTTTTTTTCTAACTTTTTATATTTTAAATATGCGAGTAACATTCCAAATTGAGTACCCCAATCTCCAATATGATTAGCTCTAATTACATGGTGTCCTAAAAACTCTAAAGTTCTTACTGTAACATCTCCTATAATTGTAGATCTTAGATGTCCTACATGCATTTCTTTAGCAATATTTGGAGAAGAATAATCTACTACTATCGTTTTTCTAGAACTAACATGTTTAACGCATAAACGAGATGAAATAAATAATTTTTCTAATTTCTCTGATAACCATTTTTTTTCAATAAAGATATTTATAAATCCTGGATAAGAAAATATAATTTTTTTATATATATTGTTTTTTTCAATAAAAAAAATTATTTTTGTATATAAATTATATGGTTCAATATTATTTTTACTAGCTATTTTGATTAAATTATCGACTTGATAATTTCCGAATTCTATTTTTTTTGTAGCAACAATTAATGGTTCATAATAATTTTTAAGGTTTATTTTAATTAAAGCTTGTTCAATGTCTTTTTTTATTATATATTTTATATTCATTTGAAACCTTATATTAATTTAAAATTTTAATAATAATTAAAACTATAATTAAGACAACTATTATTTTTTTTAAAAATGAAAATAATTGATAAAATAATTTCAATTATAAAAGTATTAAATACTGGTAATATCGTATTTTATAGTTCATGATGCTTTATAGTTCATAGTAATCGTATTATAATAAATTTTTCAATAAAATATTAATTTTTTAGATAATTAAAAAATTATTCTTAAAATAAATAGTAAATCTTTAAATAATTCTATTTTAATATTAAAAAAAACTAAATTTATAATTAATTTCATTAAAAGGTTGACAAGATCTAAAAAAAAATGTAATCTCTTATTTAAATCTTTAAAAGTAACAGCGCTCTTTAAAAAAATATTAGATAATTTGTGTGGGCACAAAAAATTAAGTACAAATAAAACTTATTTATTTTAAAATCTCTTAAATTTATTTAAGAGATCGTTTCAAAAATTGAAGAGTTTGATCATGGCTCAGATTGAACGCTGGCGGCAAGCCTAACACATGCAAGTCGAGCGGCAGCGAAAGAAAGCTTGCTTTCTTGTCGGCGAGCGGCAAACGGGTGAGTAATATCTGGGAATCTACCCAAAAGAGGGGGATAACTACTAGAAATGGTAGCTAATACCGCATAAAGTTGAAAAACCAAAGTGGGGGACCTTTAGGCCTCATGCTTTTGGATGAGCCCAGAGGAGATTAGCTTGTTGGTAAGGTAAAAGCTTACCAAGGCAACGATCTCTAGCTGGTCTGAGAGGATAGCCAGCCACACTGGAACTGAGACACGGTCCAGACTCCTACGGGAGGCAGCAGTGGGGAATATTGCACAATGGGCGAAAGCCTGATGCAGCTATGCCGCGTGTATGAAGAAGGCCTTAGGGTTGTAAAGTACTTTCAGCGGGGAGGAAAAAAATAAAACTAATAATTTTATTTCTTGACGTTACCCGAAGAAGAAGCACCGGCTAACTCCGTGCCAGCAGCCGCGGTAATACGGAGGGTGCTAGCGTTAATCAGAATTACTGGGCGTAAAGAGCACGTAGGTGGTTTTTTAAGTCAGATGTGAAATCCCTGGGCTTAACCTAGGAACTGCATTTGAAACTGAAATACTAGAGTATCGTAGAGGGAGGTAGAATTCTAGGTGTAGCGGTGAAATGCGTAGATATCTGGAGGAATACCCGTGGCGAAAGCGGCCTCCTAAACGAATACTGACACTGAGGTGCGAAAGCGTGGGGAGCAAACAGGATTAGATACCCTGGTAGTCCATGCCGTAAACGATGTCGACTTGGAGGTTGTTTCCAAGAGAAGTGACTTCCGAAGCTAACGCATTAAGTCGACCGCCTGGGGAGTACGGCCGCAAGGCTAAAACTCAAATGAATTGACGGGGGCCCGCACAAGCGGTGGAGCATGTGGTTTAATTCGATGCAACGCGAA